>NZ_RBLT01000099.1:0-1243 GCF_003989315.1 Microbacterium sp. HSID17254 | reverse complement strand
GGGAGGGGGCACCGGGGCATGCGATGCTCGCTGGTCGGGCGGGGGATCAGCGCCGCGTGGGTGGAGGACGTAGTGGAGGCCGAGCGGGTCGGCGGGACGGTGCTCCTGGCCGGCGGCGACAATTCGCTGCCCGGGAGGCTGATGGGACTACCTGCGGATCGCACGGTGGATCCCGGCAGAGAGCGCGAGAGGTGCGTGTCCTTCGAGGACTTTCATGAGACGGCGCCTCGGCGGGGCCGCGGCGAAGGACTGACGTCTATGAGGGTGTTGTCCCGAGAGGACCGATTCATCAGCACGATGCCGTTCCTTCCCGGTCCGCCGCATGATCAGTGGCCGACGGAGAGGTGATCCGCAGTGATCGGAATTGGCATCGACTGGGCCGAACAGTTCCACGACGTTGCCATCGGAACTCCAGACACGGGAGTTATTTCTCAGTTTCGGATATCGCACCGACCGGATGGTGTCGCGTCGCTGATCGAACGCGTCCTGCGGATGGAGCCCGACCCCGCCGAGGTGCGCGTTGTGCTCGAGACCCGTCACGGCCTGCTCGTCGAGGCGTTGGTCGATGCCGGGTTCACCGTGGTTCCAGTCAACCCCGACCTGGTCGCGCGCCGTCGAGGACCTGCCCGGAAGAAGGATGACGCAGAGGACGCCCGCATCTGCTGCCTGCTCGCCCTCGATCGACACACCACTTTGAAGACGCTGGTTCCGCACGGGCGGATCGGCGGCGAGATGCGTGCCATCGGACGTGACGACGAGCGTGCCGCTCGGGACCAGACCCGGTTGCTTAACCGGCTGCGCGCCGATCTGCAGGCGACCTATCCGGCCGCGCTGGCGATCGCCAAGGACGACCTCAGCGCCCCCACTGTGCTCCGCATGCTCGAACGATGGCCGACTCAGGCGGAACTGCTCGCTGCGACTCGTGACGAGCTGGCCGGCTTCGCGCGAGCAGCGCACCACGGCCGACCCGACCGGTTCGCCGAACAGGTTGACGCTGCCCTCAGAACGCCCGCTCTCGCGGCGAAGGAGTATCTGGCCCGGGCCAAAGCGGCATCGGTCCGGCTTGCCGCGGTCCAGCTCCTGGCACTGCACGAGGCTCGACGAGCTTGGGAACGGCGCATGAGCGAGCTCCTTGCCGACGCCCAGACCCCGGACGGTGTCGACAGCCCGGACTGGTTCCCCGGAGGGCGGACCTACCTGAGTTCCACCCGCCTCGGACCGCGGCTGCCGCCGGTCCCCTGCG
>NZ_RBLT01000098.1:0-1244 GCF_003989315.1 Microbacterium sp. HSID17254 | reverse complement strand
GACGGCGGGCTGGCGGTGACGAAACTGGCGGAGGTGCAGCGGCGGGTGGTGCGCGTTGTGCGTGCTGTGAGCGGCGGCGAGGCGCGGCTAGGGTAGCACGTGCTGGTTCGGCTTCGCCGGCCGGTGGATGGAGCTGACGCGGTGTTGTACGTAGACCGCCGGGCCGCGGCGCAGCGGCGCGCGGCGCGCGGCGGCGGCGACCTGCTTGTCGTCGTAGGCGCCGACGTAGGTCAGGGTCGGGTGCCGCTCCTCGGGCGGGGTGGTGATCGCCGACATCTCACGGATGCCGGCGAGGCTCATCTCCAGGGTCCGCGGGATCGGCGTCGCGGACAGGGTGAGGACGTCGACCGCGGCCCGCAACGCGGTGATGTGCTCCTTGTGCTCGACGCCGAAGCGCTGCTCCTCGTCGACGATCACGAGACCGAGGTCCTTCCAGCGGATCCCGGTCTGCAGCAGCCGGTGCGTGCCGACGACGACGTCGACCTGCCCGTCGGCGAGCTTCTCGACCGTCTCCCGCGCCTCGGCCGGGTCGGTGAACCGCGACAACCCGCGCACGGTCACCGGGAACTGGCGCATCCGCTCGGAGAACGTCGACAGGTGCTGGGTGGCGAGCAGCGTCGTCGGGACGAGGACTGCCACCTGCTTGCCGTCCTGCACCGCCTTGAACGCCGCACGGACCGCGATCTCGGTCTTGCCGAACCCGACGTCCCCGGAGATGACGCGGTCCATCGGGACCGGCCGCTCCATGTCCCGCTTGACCTCGTCGATCGCCGACAGCTGGTCGGGGGTCTCGGTGTAGGGGAAGGCGTCCTCGAGCTCGCGCTGCCAAGGGGTGTCCGCGCCGAACGCGTGCCCCGGCGACGCCTGGCGCGCCGCGTAGAGCTGCACCAGACCGGCCGCGATGTCCTTGACGGCCTTGCGAGCGCGGCTCTTGGTCTTCGCCCAGTCCCCGCCGCCCAGCTTGTTGACCGCGGGCTGCTCGCCGCCGACGTAGCGGCTGATCTCGTCGAGCGCGTCGGTCGGCACGAACAGCCGGTCGGCGGGCTGGCCGCGCTTGGAGCTGGCGTACTCCAGCACCAGGTACTCGCGGGTGGCGCCGGAGACGGTGCGCTCCTTCATCTCGATGAAGCGCCCGATGCCGTGCTGGTTGTGGACGACGAAGTCGCCGGGCTGCAGCACCGCCAGGTCGACGGCGTTGCGCTTGCGCGGGGTGGTCCTGCGCGGCGCGGTGTCGAGCCCGGCGC
>NZ_RBLT01000097.1:0-1370 GCF_003989315.1 Microbacterium sp. HSID17254 | reverse complement strand
GATCGTCATGGCCCCGGTCTGCACGCCCCGGGCGTCGGTGATGGTTACGTCCACGGCGAACTCGGGTCGGGTCCCGGCGTCGAGCTCGGCGAGCACCTCGCCGGCCGGGCGGGTCAGCACCGCCTCGGCACGCAGGTCGCCCCTGGCGAGCTTGAGGTAGCGGATCTCGGACCGGCCGACCAGCGGCACCGCCCCGGCCCCGGCCGACGCGGACGCCGACAGACCGACTGCGCCGGCGGCGGTCTCGCCACACCACAGCAGCACCGCGGCGTGTGGCCCACCAACGTGGTTGTGCTAGTCGGAGCGGTCGGGGAGGAACGCCTCGAGCCGGTCGGTGGTGATCGCCCCGAAAGTGATCCCGGCGGTGCCCACCCACGGCACCGGCTGCGGCATCGCGTCGGCCACCCAGCTCGCGTCATCAGCCATGGCCCGACCCTACTCGTCGGTAACCTTCAGGGGAAGCAACGACCGTTTCCTCACGATTATCGCTGAGCGAGAACGAACCCCCTTGTCCGTCGTGCACAACGGGGTTGAGATCGGTGTGACAGCAGGCACACCAAGTCCCACCACCACGATGCGCAACGCCGCGCGTCCGAGGCTCGGAGGTACCGCCAGTGAAGGCCGTGCGGGTGCACGCGTACAAGCAGGATCCCCAGATCGACGACATCGCGGAACCGACGATCCAGGGGCCGCTCGACGTCATCGTCAAGATCGGCGGTGCCGGCGCGTGCCGCACCGACCTCCACATCACCGACGGGGACTGAGCCGACATCCAGAACCCCGGCCTGCCCTACGTGGTCGGCAACGAGAACGCGGGCTGGGTGCACGCGGTCGGCGACGGCGTCACGAACGTCGCGGTCGGCGACACCGTCATCCTGCACCCGCAGCCGTCGTGCGGGCTGTGCACCATGTGCCGCTACGGGCGCGACATGCAGTGCACCGGGGACGCGTTCTTCCCCGGCCTGTCGAACAACGACGGCGGCATGGCCGAGTACCTGCGCACCACCGCGCGGTCCTGCGTGAAGCTGAACCCGGACACCAACCCGGCCGACGTCGCCGCACTCGCCGACGCGGGCCTCACCGCTTACCACGCCGTCCGCAAAGCGGTCCCGTTCCCCTACCCGGGCACCACCGCGGTCGTGCAGGGCGCGGGCGGGCTCGGCCACATCGGCATCCAGGCGCTCGACGCGCTCACGGCCACCAAGAGCATCGTCGTCGACAAGAACCCGGACGCGCTCGAGCTGGCGAAGCAGATCGGCGCCGAGGAGACCGTCGTCGCCGACGGGAACCAGGTCGAGGCCGTCCAGGAGCTCACCGGCGGCGGCGCCACGGTGGTCGTCGACTTCGTCGCCGAGCAGGGCGCGGAGAAC
>NZ_RBLT01000096.1:0-1235 GCF_003989315.1 Microbacterium sp. HSID17254 | reverse complement strand
CGGGGACGTGGTGACGCTCGACGGCATCGACGCCGAGGTCGTGGCGACGGGCGAGGACGGGCTGCGCTGCATGCCGCTCGCCCCGGTCGCCGGACTCACCGTCGGCGCCCCGGTGCGCGGCCGGGGCGGCCCGGTGCGCGTTCCCACCGGACGCGCGCTGCTGGGCCGGGTCCTGGACGGCCTCGGGCGTCCCATCGACGGCAAGGGTCCGCTCGCGGCGCCGCAGGTGAGCCTGGATCATGACACCCCCTCGATCATGGAGCGCGATCGCATCGACACCCCGCTCCCCCTCGGCGTGCGCGCGCTCGACACCCTCGTCAGCGTCGGCCGCGGACAGCGCGTCGGCCTGTTCGCGGGATCCGGCGTGGGCAAGTCGTCGCTGCTGTCGATGATCGCCCGCGGCACCGAGGCCGAGGTCACCGTCATCGCCCTCGTCGGCGAGCGGGGCCGCGAGGTGCGCGAGTTCATCGAGGACGACCTGGGCCCGGAGGGACTCGCCCGCTCGGTCGTGGTCGTCTCCACCTCGGATCAGCCGGCGATGGCCCGCATCCGCGCCGCCTTCACCGCCACCCGGATCGCGGAGGCCTTCCGCGACGACGGGGCGCACGCGATCCTCATGATGGACTCGCTGACCCGCGTCGCCATGGCCCAGCGCGAGATCGGGCTCTCCGCGGGCGAGCCCCCGGCCACCCGCGGCTACCCGCCCTCCACCTTCTCGCTCCTCGCCGGACTGCTGGAACGCGCCGGCACCGACCGCGCCGGCTCCATCACGGGCATCTACACCGTGCTCGTCGACGGCGACGACCACAACGAGCCGATCGCCGACGCGGTCCGCTCCATCCTCGACGGCCACGTCGTACTCGACCGCGCCCTCGCCCTCGCCGGTCACCACCCCGCCATCGACGTCCTCGGGTCCGTGTCCCGCGTGGCCGGCAAGATCACGAGCCGGGAGCGCCGCGCACAGGCGGCCACCCTCCGCGCCGTGCTCGCGGCCCGACGCCGGGCGAACGACCTCATCGACATCGGCGCCTATCACGCCGGCGCCGACGCCCGTATCGACGCGGCGATCGCCCATGAACGGCCGATCTCGGCGTTCCTCACCCAGCCGCTCGACGAGACGAGCGCGATCGACGACTCCTGGGCCCGCCTGGAAAGCCTCGTCTCCGCCTTCGAGGGGGTCTCATGAGCAGAGGGTTCTCGCTCGCCGGTCTCCTGCGCGTCCGGGAGATCCAGGA
>NZ_RBLT01000095.1:0-1397 GCF_003989315.1 Microbacterium sp. HSID17254 | reverse complement strand
CGGCAGGACGTCCCGACGGTGCGGGCTCGTGCGTCGGCGTTGGGCGACCGGGTCGCGATGCGTTTGGCGGCCGGGCGGGTGCGCCTCGACGGTGTCCAGGGGAGTGACCTGGACACCCCGGCCCCGGCGGGCACCCGCATCGTCATCGGCGGGGCCTGACGGGGACCGCCAGGGCTACCCGGGCACGCCTGGGTCCCCCACTGCGCCGTCTCGCCAGGCCTCATACCCTCGAATAGTAGATCTACATTAGATACCCTCGAATAGTAGATCTACATTAGTAGATCTACTATCCTCTTCTGTATCGAAGAATGGATGCAGATGATGCCTGCTTACCGGCGGCGGCGCCGACTGTCGTCGATGGGTGTTCTGGTGGGGGCTCTCGCGGTCGTCGCGGCCGCGCTGCCCGCAGAGACGTCCGGCTCGACGGTGGCCCGCACCGCGGGGTCCAGCCCCGAGAGTCGTCCGGTGTCGGCGGAGGCTGTAGCCGGGGTGGTGGGTCCGCTCGATGATCTGGGTGTCCCGGATCCGCTGGTGTCGGGTTCCGGTGAGCGGATCACCAGTGCGCGGGCCTGGGAGCGGCAGCGTCCGGAGTTGCTCGCGGCGTTCGAGGAGAACGTCTATGGCACGTCGCTGCCTGCGCCGGCGAAGACGACGTTCTCCGAGGCCGGCGGCGGGGGCGGCTCGGCGAAGAAGGTCACCATCACGGTGACCGGCCCGGAGGGGGATGCGAGCTTCACTCTGCGGCTGTTCACGCCGACGACGGGTACGCCGAAGGGCACGTTCCTGCTGATCGACCACCGCGGGTCGGTCGGGGATGATCCCGGCTCGGGTGGCTACTCCCCCGCGGCGACGATCACCGGGGCCGGGTACGCCCTGGCCGCGGTCAACGCCGAGGAGATCGCCCCCGGCGACGCCGGCTCCTACCGCAACGGCGTGATCAACGCCTTCTACCCGCCCGGCCAGGACCTGCCCGCCGACGCCGGGCGCACGATCAGCGCGTGGGCGTGGGCGTGGGCGTGGGGCGCGAGCCGGGCGATGGACTACCTGCAGACCGATCCGGACATCGACCCGAGCAAGGTCGCGGTGATCGGGCACTCCCGCGGTGGGAAGGCCGCGCTGTGGGCCGGCGCTCAAGATCCGCGGTTTCCGGTGGTGATCTCGAACAACTCCGGCTCCACCGGGGCGAAGCTCGCCCGGCGCGACTCGGCCGGGGAGTCGATCTCGGCGATCAACTCTCAGTTCCCGCACTGGTTCCCTGAGACCTACAAGCGTTTCGACGGCAACGCTGACGCCCTGCCGGTGGATCAGAACGAGCTGCTCGCGCTGATCGCGCCGGGTCGTGTCGTGGTCGCCTCCGCCACCGACGACGGGAACGCCCACCCGCAGGGTGAGTGCCT
>NZ_RBLT01000094.1:0-1409 GCF_003989315.1 Microbacterium sp. HSID17254 | reverse complement strand
CGCAAGACGCAGGCTCTCCTCGTCGGCCACGACCCGCACACCCTGGACCTCCCACGGCCCGGGACACACACCACGGACAGCCGAAGGATCGACGTGCTCGTGCCACGGCGGATCCACGATCTCGTCCAGCTTGGCGCTCGGCCGAGGACGACCCCATGTCACGCCAAACTCACGCTCCGCGAGCTCCTGCACGTCAGCGTTGTGGAAACTGTGGGCAAGGCCGAAGACACCCCGCTCGATCTGGGATGCACACACAGGGAACCGCTCCCCCGTGGCCAGCACACACGCTGTCGACCCGATGTAGATGTGACAGTGCAACCGCGCCGCGTCGATCCGCGGCACCGCAGCCTCCACCACCGCGGCCAGCTCCAAACGCGCCGGCCGACCGATACCGGCGCTCGCTGGATCGGCCGCGTAGCCCCCGGCCTCCTGCACCCGGCGCAGAACCTGCTCCTGCACCAGCAGCGGTTCGTCCGTCCCCCACGCCGCCACGTCCTCGTCCAAGCCAGCCGTGGCCATGCCGTCCAACAGCGCCGAGAGCGACACGGGCATGCGGAACTGCACTTCGTGCGCGTCGAACGGTGGAGCGGCCAGGGGATCGCCGACGTCGAAGAGCGGCGCCGGGGCGACGTGCGTATCGCCAAAACGGCCCCGAAACATAGCCGGCTCCTCTCCATGTGCAACTACGGGTTTTGCAGTGGGCTGTCCTAGATTCTAGTGCAGGTGCAGCCTCTAGTTGTACCTTCCAGCCCCGTTGTTGACGCGGGTGATGGGTGGGTAGCCGCCGATGGCGGTGTGGCCGCGGTGGTGGCTGTAGGTGTGGAGCCAGCCCGGTAGCGCGGCGGCGCGGTCGGCGTTGCTGGTGAAGGGTCGCTGGTAGGCCCATTCCTCGGTGAGGGTCCGGTTGTACCGTTCGGCTTTGCCGTTGGTCTGCGGGCGGTAGCGGCGGGGTACCAGGGCGTGGGCGCGGATCTCGGCGAGAGCGTCGCGCCATGCGGCGGCGCGCCGCTAGACCCTCGCGTTGTCGGTGATGACGCGGTTGATGCGGTCGATGCCGTGAGCGGTGAAGAAACCGGTGGCGCGTCGGCGGGACCCGGCTCAGGTCTCGGCGCGTTCGGCGGGGGAACCGGGCGTGGGGGCCGATGGCGGCGAGGGCGGCGCGGGATGCGGCGGGGCGCCGGTGGATCATCGCGTTGTCGGTCATGACGCGTTCGATCCGGTCGATGCGGTGAGCGGTGAAGAGCCCGGTGGCGCGGCGTAGGAGCCCGGCGCAGGTCTCGGCGCGTTCGTCGTCGGGGATCTCGGCGTAGGCCCAGGCGGGTGTGGTCGTCGATCGCGCTGTGGATGAAGTCGTAGCCGACGGGGGGTCCGTAGCGGGCTCGGCGGTGTTCGAGGCTGTCGCGACCGTG
>NZ_RBLT01000093.1:0-1419 GCF_003989315.1 Microbacterium sp. HSID17254 | reverse complement strand
GCGGGTTGCTGGGCGGGCAGGCGGTCGCGCGGAGAGAGGCGGTGGCGGAGGGGGCCAGAGCGGCTCGGGGTGCCGTCAGTGGCGCATGGCCCGGACGGCCGTGGAGTCGCGGAAGACGCGACTGAGCTTGCGTTCCTGCCAGGCCGGACTCGCGGCCCTGCCGAGAGGGCCGGGCTACTGGCCTGTCGGCCGCTTCGGCGCCCCGCTAGGGTCGTCCCGGTCATCGAGGTCGTCGAGGTGCTCGACACAGTCATCGAGGATCGCCTGAGTGGTCCGGACATGGCACGCCGCCGGCGCCTGATCTTCGAGGGTCGCCCCGTACGGGTTACGGACCTTCTCCGCGGCACACGCCAGCTCCCGGGCCACAGCGAGGATCTTGTCCCGCAACCAGTTCTCCTCCAGATCCACCCCACCACGCCCCACACGACGGACCGGCCGCGGGGAGGCGAGGCCCGGTGGCATCCACTGCGGGCCGGGATCAGGCTCGTTGGGTGGCTCGGGGTGCGAGTTGAGCACGGTCTTCCTCCGAGGTCCGGAGCTCCGTGCGCCACTTGCTTGGCTGCATGCGCACCGCAGGAGCGATGTTGTGAGCTTGCATGTCTGGGCACGCTCTGTCAATGCAGCTATGCTCTGCGTGTGCGCGATCATGCATACGGGTGGTCGTCGATGAGGAGGGGCGGAAGGGCGGTTCGGTGTGGGTGCCACGGCAGATGAGGTAGAGGTTCGAGCGGCCGAGAAACTGGCCAACAAGGTCAACATGTGGTTCGACACGGTCTATGACCGTTCGGTGCGGGATCGTCCGTATTCGACGAATGAGGTTGCTCAGTGGCTCCAGGAGCACGCTGATGAAGGGCCAACGATCAGCGCTAACTATCTGCGAGCTCTCCGCGGTGCGTGGCGTACGAACCCGACTGCGAACAGTCTGCGCGCGATTGCTCGATTTTTCCAGGTTGATCCGGGATATCTTTTAACGGATGACAGGAAGACTGAAGAGGTGCATCAGGAGCTGTCTGCTCTTCGGCTCCTTGCCGATGCTAGCGCCCGTTGTATTGCTACTCGCGCTGCATCGCTGGACGCTTCCACGCAGGCCTGGGTATTGCAGATGCTAGAGACTCTGCCGACACACAGGGAAAGAGAGAGTCGAGAGCAGGAAGACACCTCTTCCAGGTAGCGATTGATCCTATATAAGCAGGTCCGCCACCTCTGAAGCAGTCCCTTTCGAAGGCTGTGAGTCGCGCGGAACGCCGTTATCGTTCCCTTGCAGAAACTCTGCACCATGCGCTCCGAGCGCGGCCTGAAGTCGGTCAAGCCCGCCCGCGCGGTGCGTGACGACTACCGCGTGCTCCCCTGTCCTGTCGCACCCATTCCGTGCGGTCCTGCGTGGGGTGGGTACCGGCGTCTTCCGGTGCTGGCGTCGCG
>NZ_RBLT01000092.1:0-1421 GCF_003989315.1 Microbacterium sp. HSID17254 | reverse complement strand
CCCGTTGGAGGCGCCGTCCTGGTTGACCGCGGACCCGCGGACCACCGCGAGGCTCTCGTGCCCGTTGCGGACCGCGTCGGAGCGCCGCTCCAGCAGGCCCATGCCGACGCCCTCGGCGAGGGCCCTGCCGCCGGCGTCGTCGGAGAACGCCTTGCACCGGCCGTCCGGCGACAGGCCGCGCTGGCGGGCGAAGTCGACGAACGCCGCCGGGGTGGACATGACGGTGACACCGCCGGCCAGCGCGAGCGAGCACTCCCCCGCCCGCCGCGCCGGCGCGCCCAGGTTCCTCCCGACCCGCCACGACGACCACGCCGTGTGCACCGTCACCGCCGGCACGTCCAGCCCCAGGGTGTAGGACACCCGGCCGGACGCGACACTCGGCGGGCTGCCCTGGCCCTGGGCGCCCTCGAACTCCCTGCCGCCCAGGATCGAGCCGTAGTCGCTGGACATGAAGCCGGCGAAGAAACCGGTAGCGCTGCCGCGCAGCGACACAGGCTCGATCCCGGCCCGCTCGAAGGCCTCCCAGGACGTCTCCAGCAGCAGCCGCTGCTGGGGGTCCATGGACATCGCCTCGCGCGGGCTGATCCCGAAGAACTCGGCGTCGAACTCCGCGGCGCCGTCGATGAACCCGCCGTGGCGGACGTAGGTGTGCCCGGGACGGCCGGGGTTCTCGGTGTCGACGACGGCGTCGAGGTCCCAGCCTCGGTCGTCAGGGAACTCGGAGATCGCGTCGACGCCGCCGTCGAGGAGCGCCCAGAAGTCCTCGGGCGAGCGCACCCCGCCGGGCAGCCGGCACGCCGTGGCCACGATCGCGCCGGGGTCGCCATCGTAGGTCGTAGCGGCGGGCACTCCCATGCCGGATGTCGCGGTAACAGGGGTCTCCCCACCGGCAGAGATTAGGTGCCGGGCGAGGTCGGCTGGCGTGGGGTGGGCGAACAGCATCGCGGGCTTAGGTGCCGCGCCCAAGACCCCACCGAGCTGGTGGCAGAACTCAACGGCGAGCAGCGAGTCCACACCGCGATCGGCACACGTTGCGCCGGGCGCTACGGCGTCCGGGCCGTTGAGTCCGAGCGCAGCTGCGGCGCACAACCGCACCACGTCCAGCATTGGCTCACCGGCCGTCCTTTGCGACCGAACGACGTCCGCGGACTCGACGGGTTCCGCCCCCTCGCGAACCCGCCTGCTGGTAGGACCACCGGGCGGGGCGGGATCCGAGGCCTCGGGCAGCCAGTAGGACCGACGCCGGAAGGCGTAGGTCGGCAGCGGAACCGATCGGCTCCCCGGCACGCGACGGGTCCAGTCGACTGGGACACCGTGCGCGTCGGCCTCGCCCACCCCGCGGATGAAGTGCTCCGCGCCCCCGTCCCGGCGCAGCGTCGCCCAGGCCACCACGTCCGACGCGCCGCACCCCAAGTGCGCGG
>NZ_RBLT01000091.1:0-1516 GCF_003989315.1 Microbacterium sp. HSID17254 | reverse complement strand
CGCGGAGATGCTCGCGACCTCGAAGCGGATCGTGAACTGCTGGGCGATGGGCATCACCCAGCACCGCAACGCCGTCGCCACCATCAAGGAGATGGTGAACGTCGCCCTGCTCCAGGGCATGATCGGCAAGCCGGGCGCGGGCCTGTGCCCGGTCCGCGGCCACTCCAACGTGCCGGGCGACCGCACGATGGGCATCTGCGAGCGGGTCGCGGACGGCTTCCTCGACGCGATCCGCGACGAGTTCGGCTTCGAGCCGCCCCGCGAGCACGGCTACGACTCGGTCGCGGCGGTGCAGGCGATGGCCGCCGGGAGGGCGAGCGTGTTCGTCGGACTGGGCGGCAACTTCTCCCAGGCGATGTCGGACACCGGCGTCACCGAGCCGGCGCTGGAGCGCTGCGCGCTGACCGTGCAGATCTCGACCAAGCTCAACCGGTCGCACGTCGTGGCCGGGACCGACGCGCTGATCCTGCCCGCGCTGGGCCGCACCGAGAAGGACCTGACCGGCGGCCGGGCGCAGCGGGTCACCGTCGAGGACTCGATGTCGGCGGTGCACGCCTCGCACGGCCGCTCCGAGCCGGCCGGGGAGCTGCTGCGTTCCGAGGTCGACATCCTGTGCGGGATCGCGCGGGCCACCCTCGGCGCCGACCATCTCGTCCCGTGGGCCGACTTCGCCGCCGACTACGACCGCATCCGCGACCGGATCGGCCGGGTCGTCCCGGGCTGCGAGGCCTACACCGAGAAGATCGCCCGCTCCGGCGGGTTCACCCTCGCCCACCCGCCGCGGGACAGCCGCACCTTCCCGACGGCGTCGGGCAAGGCGGAGTTCACCGTCAGCCCGCTGGAGGTGCTGACGCTGCCCGAGGGCCGCCTGGTCCTGCAGAGCCTGCGCAGCCACGACCAGTTCAACACCACGATCTACGGCCTGGACGACCGCTACCGCGGCATCCACTCCGGCCGCCGGGTCGTGTTCATCTCCGACGCCGACCTGCGCGAGCTGGGCTTCGCCGACGGCGACCGGGTGGACCTGGTCAGCGAGTGGACCGACGGCACCGAGCGGCGTGCCGACGACTTCCGGCTGGTGTCGTACTCGACGCCGAAGGGGTGCATCGCCGCGTACTACCCGGAGACGAACCCGCTGATCCCGCTGAACTCCTACGCGGAGTTCTCGCGCTGCCCGACCTCGAAGTGGATCCAGGTCCGACTGGAGGCCGCCACCGGGTGATCGGCATGTGAGTGCGCTCACCCGTCCGGTGACGGCCGGACGGAATCGGCGTCACCCCTCGTGAGGTTGAACCGTTCGGCCACACGAGGGGGGACTCACCGGTGACCACCACTGCTGTCACGGCGCCGAGCCGGTTGCGGATCGCGCTGATCCTGGGCGCGTTGATCGCGCTCGGCCCGCTGACCATCGACCCCTACCTGCCCGCGCTGCCGGACGTCGGCCGCGACCTCGCCGCGTCCGACCCTCGTTCCGCCCTTGCAGGGCGGCACTTACGCGTGCCGCGCCTGTAGCGCA
>NZ_RBLT01000090.1:0-1521 GCF_003989315.1 Microbacterium sp. HSID17254 | reverse complement strand
TGACCGGGCTCGCGGTAGTTCCCGGCCGCCCGGTCGTTATCAGCAGCGTGGCCAGCGCGAGGTCAGATCAGAGCGTGCTGCAGGTATGGAGCGTCGCCGACCCGCACCGCCCAACAGCGCTGACCCCGGAGTTGCCGAGCGGGCCAGCGGGGATTAACGCTCTGGCGGTCAGCCCGGACGGCAAGCTGCTGATCGCAATGGATGAGGATGGTGTCCTGGGTCTCTGGAACATCACCGACCCCGCCCGTCCGGTCGACCTCGGTGTACGGCTCCCCGGAGCAAGCACGAAGGTCTACGGACGCGGTCTGGTGGTCAGCCCGGCCGGCACCACTCTGACAGCCGCGGGGGACGTGGGCACGGTCGCCCGGTGGAACATCACCGACCCCGCCCGTCCGATCGCGCTGCCGCCACTGGACGGCGGCACGCCCCGAACCCAGGCCGTCGCGATCAGCCCCGACGGGGCCGTCCTCGCCGCCGGTGGCGTCGCCGGCGCCCTCCGGCTATGGGACACCTCGGATCCGGCCCGGCCCCGACTGATCGCACAGCCGCCCGTCGACCGAGCTTCATCCATTCTCGCGGCCGCTATCAGCCCGGACGGCACCACTCTGGCGGCGGCGTCGTCGGACAGCAGCGTGACGTTGTGGAACATCGCTGATCCCACCCGGCCGATCCCGCTCGGGCAGCCCTTGCGTACGGACAGCGGCCGCGGCATCGGTTCGGTCCAGTTCAGCCCGGACGGGAAGAAGCTGATCGCCGGAAGCGGTGACGGGATCATCCGAGTGTGGTCGCTGCCGCAGACCCGGCTGACCGCCAGCTCGGGCACCGCGGTGGATCTGGCGTTCCGCGACGACGACGGGATGTTGGCGGTTGGGAACCTGGACAACAACTCGATCTATCTGTGGGACACCACCGATCCGAGCTCGCCGGCCCGGGTGGGTCCTCCGTTGTCGCAGGGCGGTGCTCTTCGCGCCCGCGGGTTCAACGTCGATTTCGTCGGACGCGACGACGACGTGCTTGTCCGCAGCGGCGGGCGCACCTTCCGCGCGTGGAGCATGCGAGACCCACGTCAGCCCACCCCGTTGCGTCCGCACCTTGTTCTACTCGTGGAGGTCCGCGGCCAGGCGATCGGCGCCGTCGGACGCACCCGCGGGGTGGGGGGTGGGGATTGTGCCCCCCGGCTCTTCGATCTCACCGATCCGACGCGGCCCATGCCGCTTAATGTCTCGTTGGCCGGCACTCGCGGCGAGATCGTCACCTCCCTCGATTTCAGTCCGGACGGGCGCACACTGGCCACAGCGGGACACGACGGTCAGGTCCGGCTCTGGGCTACCAGCGAGCCCTCCCGAGCCCCTGCTGTCGGTGCCCCGTTGGTCGGGCATACCGACAACATCTATGGGCTGGTCTTCCGTCCCGACGGCACGCCGCTGGCCAGCGCCGGTTTCGACCACACCGTCCGGCCCTGGGCCACCCCCGACCCGGCATCAGCCCGGGCACAGCGCCCGCCGCTCGCCGCGCAGCCCC
>NZ_RBLT01000008.1:0-157664 GCF_003989315.1 Microbacterium sp. HSID17254 | reverse complement strand
GGGCTCGGCCGATGCGCGCCGCCGCCGGCACGGCGACGGTGCTGCTCGTGGGCCTGGCCGCCGTCTGGGGCCTCGCCCTGCTGCTGCGGTGGGGGGAGGCGGAGGCCGCCGCCCTCTCGCTCGGCCTCGTGCCGCTGGGCCTGCGTGCCCTCCCGAGCAGCCTCGTCAACCTGCCCGAGGGCTACTTCATCGACTACAAGCACTTCATGACCAGCCGGTGGACCGTGCGCGGAGCCATCCCCGACTCGGTCGGGCTGCTGCGTCCGGAGCGCATCACCGCGGTCGTCGACGATTCCTCCGCGCGACTCATCGCGGGCACCGCCGTGCTGAGCATCGTGGCCGCGGTGATGGCTCCGGTCGCGTTCCTCCGGCCCTGGCCCGACGACGCGTTCGTGGTCTCCGGCGGGATCGCCCTGCTCTGCTGCCTCGCGCTCGCCCTGCTGCTCACGCCGCGGCACACCACCTCCCGCCTCCTCCGATGGTTCCCCCGCGCCGCGGCCGCCGTGGTCTGCCTCGTCGCCGGCATCCAGGTCGCGGCGGCCCTCGGGAGCGGCTTCCACCTGCTCGGAGCGGCCCTGCTGTTCCTCGTCGGGTTGGCGGCGGTCGCCGTCGTCATCCCGGTGTCCAAGGGCGCGAAGTCGCTGGTCTGGTCGCGGGTCGGAGACGCGTTCGAATGGCTCGCCGTCGCGCTCGCCCTGCCGTCGGCCCTGCTGTACGCGAATGCGCTCTCCCTGGTTCGTGGAATGATGGCCGGATGAGCGGGAACGGCCCATCACAGTCCTGGCCGAGCGGGGGTCCGATCCCGCCGATGGCGCCCGGCGGAGACCGTCCGGGGGAGATCCCTGCGCTGCCGCCCGCCCTGATCGCGGCGCCCCCCGGTGTCGACGGCACGCCGCTGCGCCAGACGCCCGCGCCGCCCACGCCGATCGCCTCGTCGCGGCGCACCGTCCCTCGGCCGGCCGAGGGACTCGGCCCCGCCTTCCGCGGAGCCCCCGCCGGCACCGTTCAGCGGATCGCGGCCTTCACCCTCGACGCGGCTGCCGTGTTCCTCGCCTCCGCCGTCGTCCTCGTGCTGACGCAGAGCGTGCTGCTCGCCGCCCTCACGGTCTTCGAGCTCGCCCTGTTCCTCTGGGTGCTGGAAGCGCGGACCGGCCTCACCCTCGGCAACGCCGTGCTGCGCCTGCGCAGCGCGCGCGCCGACCGGCCGTGGTCGCCGGGGATCGGGCGCCAGTTCGTCCGCGGCATCATCACCGGAGCCGGCTTCCTCGTGGCTGTCGGCAGCTGGGTGGTCGTCGCCTCCAGCGCCTGGGATCGCGGCGGCAGACGGCAGTCCTGGGCCGACCGCGTCGCCGGCACCGTCGTGGTCGCCGTGCCCGCCAAGGCGGCCGTCGAGGCTCCGCCGGCTCCTGCCGCGGTGGAGGCCGCTCCGCTCGCTCCGCCGCAGGTCGTGCCGCTGGTGGCGGCGCCGTCCGTCGTGGACGAGGACTCCCAGCCCACCGACGCCCGCGCCGCCTCCCGCCGTACCGAGACCCCGGAACCGGCAGCACCCGGATCGGATCGGCCGCTCTTCACCGTCGCCCCCGCCCCGGCGCCGCAGACGGGCGCCGAGGCTCCCGCGCCGGAGACCGGGGCGCTCCTGCTCATCTTCGACACCGGCCAGCGGGTGCAGCTCGCCCTCCCCGTCGCCGCGAACCTCGGGCGCGGCCCCGTCGCCAGCGCGCACGACGACCGCCTCATCGTCGTCACCGACCCCGACGCTTCGGTCTCGAAGACGCATCTGCGCATCGAGCACTCCCGCGGCCGCACGTGGGTCACCGACTTCGGTTCCACGAACGGTTCCGACGTCCGCAGCGACGACGGCCAGACGACCGAGCTGGTCGCCGGCGAGCGCGTGCTCCTCGACGATGCCGACCGTGTCCGCATGGGCAACCGCAGCTTCACCATCAGCCTTCTGCTGGGCACCGACAGCAGCGCCGGAGAGAGAGCATGACAGGACCCCGTCTCGCCCCGCCCCGTGTCCCCTCCGGGAGGCTCCCGGTCCAGGCCCCGCCGGAGCTGCAGCCGAACGACGGCGGCATCGGGATCCTCGGGTCGCTACTGCCCATGCTCGGCAGCGTCGGCGCGATCGTCATGGTCACCATGTCGAACCAGTCCGTCACGGGTCTGCTCACCGGCGGCATGTTCCTGCTGTCCTCACTCGGCTTCGTCGCCGTCAACGGGTGGCGCCAGCGCTCCCAGCGGCAGGCGGCCACGCTCGGTGCCCGCCGCGAGTACCTCGCGTATCTGACCGAGCTGCGGCAGACCGTCCGCGTCGCCGCCCGCCAGCAGCGCCGCTCCGCGAACTGGCACCTGCCGGCGCCGTCGACGCTGCCGTATCTCGCGGAGGAGCGCACCCGCGTCTGGGAGCGCGGCGTCAACGACCCCGACTTCCTGTCCGTCCGCGTGGGCGTCACCGATCAGCCGCTGTGCGTCACGCTCGAAGCCCCGGAGCTCCCGCCACTGGCGCAGCTCGACCCCGTCGCCGCCTCGGCCGCGCACCGCTTCATGCTGACGCACGAGGTCCAGAAGAACCTCCCGCTCGGCGTCACCCTCCGCGACTACGCCCGCATCGAGATCACGGGTGACGAGGACGAGACGCGCGCGCTGGCGAGGGCAATGCTGCTGCACGCGGCCACCATGCACGACCCCGACGTGCTGCAGATCGTCATCGCCGCGGACACCGGCGTGCTCCCGCAGTGGGAGTGGGCGAAATGGCTGCCGCACACGCACTCGCGCACCGTGCGGGACGGCCTCGGCGCCGCCCGGATGATCGGCTCGCAGCTGTCCGAGCTCGAAGACATGCTGCCGCCCGAGGTGCGCGAGCGCTCGCGCTTCGCCCGCGACGGCTCCGGACCGAAGACGCCGCACATCGTCATCGTCACGGACGGCGCCACGACGTCGTTCAACGACGCCCTCGTCACCGGCGACGGCGTCCAGGGTGTCACCGTGATCGACCTGCCCGCCCGGTGGGGCGACCTCGACGACCCGAACGCCCTGCGCATCGCGTTCGAGACCGGCGGTGCGAGCACACGCGCCGAGCTCGTCAGCCTGCAGGTGCCCGCACGCCCGTTCGAGGCCGACGCGATCACCATCGTCGAGGCCGAGGCGACCGCTCGTCGGCTCATCGCCCTGTACTCGGGCGGCACGGCGATCGCGAGCAAGAAGAGCGCGACCGGCCAGGCCGAGCTCGTCGAGCTCCTCGGTCTTCCCGATGTGCGCGACCTCGACCTCGACGCCGCCTGGGCACCGCGCCTGGAGCGCGACCGGCTCCGCGTGCCGATCGGTCAGACCGACGACGGCAGCCCGCTCATCCTCGACATCAAGGAATCGGCGCAGCAGGGTATGGGCCCGCACGGCCTCATCATCGGTGCCACCGGCTCGGGGAAGTCGGAGGTGCTCCGCACGCTCGTGCTCGCGCTCGCGATGACCCACTCGCCGGAGCAGCTCAACTTCGTGCTCGTCGACTTCAAGGGTGGCGCGACGTTCGCCGGCATGGCCGACATGCCGCACGTCTCGGCCATCATCACGAACCTCGGTGAGGAGATCTCCCTCGTCGACCGCATGCAGGACGCGCTCCAGGGCGAGATGGTGCGCCGACAGGAGCTGCTGCGGGCCACCGGTCCGTTCGCCAACGTGGCCGACTACGAGAAGGCGCGTCGCGGCGGCCGCACCGACCTGGCGCCGCTGCCGGCCCTGCTCATCGTCGCCGACGAGTTCTCCGAGCTCCTGTCGGCCAAACCGGAGTTCGTCGACACGTTCGTCAACATCGGCCGGCTCGGCCGCTCGCTGCAGGTGCACCTGCTGCTGTCCTCCCAGCGGCTGGAGGAGGGCAAGCTGCGCGGCCTCGACACGCACCTCTCCTACCGCATCGGTCTTCGGACGTTCTCGGCGGCCGAGTCCCGCACGGTCCTCGGCGTGCCGGACGCCTATCACCTGCCCACGCAGCCGGGCGCCGGCATCCTGAAGTCCGACACCGAGACAATGACGCAGTTCCGCGCCGCGTACGTGTCCGGACCACCGCCGCGTCGTCGTCGTCGGGCCTCGTCCGGCTCCGGCCAGAGCACGGGTTCGACCGCGGTCGAGCTGTTCACCGCCGCGCCGGTGTGGCGGGCGGAGGCGCCGGTGGACGAGCCGGAGGTCGTGGTCGACGCCGAGCCGGAGGAGAAGCGCAACACCTTCGAGATCGCGGTCGAGTCCATGAAGGGACGCGGCCCCGCGGCGCATCAGGTGTGGCTGCCGCCGCTGGTGACACCGGCCACCCTCGACCAGCTCTTCGGCGACCTCGTCGAGGACCCGTCGCTCGGTCTCGTCTCCCCGCGCTGGCGGAAGGCGGGAGCGCTCACGGTCCCGCTCGGCATCGTCGACGTGCCGCTGGAGCAGCGCCGCGAGAACCTCGCGGTCTCGCTCGGCGGCGCGGCCGGACACATGGCCATCGTCGGCGCGCCCCTGAGCGGTAAGAGCACGCTCGCGCGGACGACGGTCGCCGCCCTGGCGCTCACGCACACGCCGCAGGAGGTGCAGTTCTTCGTCATCGACTTCGGCGGCGGCAGCTTCACCGGCATGCAGGACTTCACGCACATCAGCGGCGTCGCGACGCGGTCCGAGCCGGACGTCGTCCGCCGCACGGTGGCTGAGGTCACCAGCCTGCTGAACGCCCGCGAGGTGTACTTCCGGCAGCACGGCATCGACTCGATCGACGCCTACCGGCAGCGCCGCGGGCAGGGACTGGCCGACGACGGCTACGGCGACATCTTCCTCATCGTCGACGGATGGGGCACGCTCCGCGCCGAGTTCGAGATGCTGGAGCCGCAGATCCAGGCGATCGCCGCCCGCGGTCTCACCTACGGCGTCCACGTCGTGATCACGGCGGCGCGCTGGATGGAGATCCGGGCCAACATCAAGGACCTCATCGGCACACGCATCGAGCTGCGTCTGGGCGACCCGACGGACTCCGAGGTCAACCGCAAGGCGGCGGAGAACGTCACGGCCATCCCCGGCCGCGGCCTCAACGACCGCGGTCTGCAGATGCTCACGGCGCTGCCGCGTGTCGACGGCGTGGACGACGCGTCGAGCCTGCCGGACGGGATCGACGACCTCGTGGCCCGCGTCGCGGCGGCGTGGCACGGACCGGCAGGACCCAAGCTGCGCCTGCTGCCCTCGCGCATCAGCCATGCCGATCTGCGCGCCGTCGCGGCCGCGCAGTCGCCGGACGGCGCGGAGCCCCGCGAACTGCTGCTGGGTATCGACGAGGCGAACCTCGCCCCGTTCTCGATCGATCCGGTCGCCGAGCCGCTGCTGTATCTGTACGGCGACGCGGACTCCGGCAAGTCGTCGATGCTCCGCGGCGTCGTGCACGAGATCACGCGTCTGTACGGGCCGACCGAGGCGAAGATCTTCGTCGTCGACTACCGTCGTGCCCTGCTCGGCGAGATCCCGCAGGAATACCTCGGCGCCTACCTCACGTCGCATGAGATGACCGAGGGCGGGATGAACGAGCTCGCGCAGTTCTTCCGGAGCCGCATCCCCGGACCCGACGTCACGCCCGACCAGCTCCGCAGCCGGTCGTGGTGGAAGGGGGCGGAGGGTTTCGTCCTCATCGACGACTACGACCTCGTGGCGACCTCGCAGGGCAATCCGGTTGCGGTCCTCGCGCCGCTGCTCGCGCAGGCGGCCGACCTCGGCCTCCACGTGATCCTCACCCGCCGCACCGGCGGGGCGAGCCGCGCCGCGTACGATCCGATCATCCAGCGCATGACCGACCTGGGTGCGACCGGCATCCTGCTCTCGGGCAGCCCCGAGGAGGGCCAGCTCATCGGCAAGGTGAAGGCCGTTCCCGCGATTCCGGGCCGTGCGCAGATCGTCAGCCGCGATCGGGGCCTCGTCTCCGCGCAGCTGCTGTGGGTGCCGCCGAGCTACGAGTGACAACCGAGGAGAGACCGAGATGACCTTCGAACCGATGCCGGCCGCAACGCCGATGGTCCCACCCGTGCTGTACCTGCCCCTGAGCGTGACGTCGACGCCCGAGGAGCAGCTCGTCGAGATCCGGGAGCTGAAGGACGGGCGGCGTGCACTGCTCGCCTACACCGCCCTCGACCGGCTGCTGGAGCTCGCCGGCGAGCGGCAGCCCTGGGTGCTGGTGCGCACCGAGGACCTCGGTCAGATCAAGGAGGCGCAGCCCTACGATGTCGTGATCTTCGACCTCGACGTGCCCGCGTCCTACCGCCGGAACGGAGCCATCGCATGAGCCGCATCGCGATGGACCCGGAGGTGATGGCCGTCCATGCGGACATGCACGAGGAGGCGGTCGAGCTCATCGAGACGAAGCTCTCCGGCATCCCGACGGCCGTCGACGGCGGGCTCGCCTCCGACACGGTCGCCGCGATCATGCAGCGGGTGGGGGAGGGCGTCGACGCCCTCTACCGGATCAACGGCACCCTGGGAGAGATCGTCCGCGCCATCGCCGACGACGCGGAGACGAACGAGCAGGACGTGATCGACCAGCTCGACCCGGTCGCGGCCATCGTCGAGGACCTCTGATGACGATCGACACGACCACGTACGGCGACGCCGACCAGGTGCAGGCGGCCGCGGACTGGCTCGACCCCGACCTGAAGGACGCCGCAGACGTCTCCTCCAACGTCACGACCTTCATCCCGACCGGCGTGCGCGGGCACTGGTACGGCGAGTCGGCGGACGACTACGTCACGATCCTCTCGCGCACGACCGACGCCGCGAAGGAGATCAAGGACCTCGCCCGTGACGCCGCCGAGAAGCTCCGGTCGTACGCCGGGCAGCTGCGGCGCATGAAGGAGGACTTCGCGACGCACCGCGACAATGCGCGGGCGGCGGGGCTCCCGGTCAACGGGATGATCATCGGCCGGCCGGTGTCCCTGATCCCGGTGTGCCCCACCTCGCGCGACGACCCCTACTGGGACGAGTGGCAGGAGCACCTCGACCGCATCGAGCTGTACAACGAGATCGCCGCCGACGTCGGCTCCTGGTGGGGCGAGCTCGAGGTGTGGATCAGCGAGAACCTCGACGGCTTCCTCGGGACCATGCCGAGCCAGTCCACGGCGGACAAGATCCTGTCCGGTCTGCGGGAGGCGAGCGGCGAGGTCCCGAAGATCTACCTCGAGGGCCAGGGCCTGGCGTGGGCGGAGACGGCGGCCGAGCTCACCTCCCACGCGGAGGATCTGCGTCTCGGAGCATCGGACTTCGTTCGCGAGCTGCGCTCCGGCAACCCTGCCGTCAAGGCCGCCGCCGAGGCCGCCAACCCCACCGGCATGCGGTGGGCGGCTGACGAGGCCGAGGATCTGGCCCGCGGACTCTCTCGCGCGAGTCGGGCGGTGCCGTTCATCGGCTGGGGCGTCGACGCCTGGAACCTGGGCTCGGCGATGTCGTCGGGCGATGACCCGTCGTCCACCGCGGTGGAGATCATCGGCGGTGCGGCGGGTGGCGCGGCTGCGGCTGCCGGGGTCGCCGCGCTCGCGGCGGCCGGTGTCGTCACGCTCCCGGTCTGGGGCACGGCGGTGGTCGTCGGCGGGGCCGCGGTGGCGGTCGGTGCCGGTGCGGTGTGGGCGTACGAGAACTGGGTGCCGCAGGACGTCCGGGAGTCGATCGACGCCGGCATGGCGGATGCATGGGACGCCACGACGGACTTCGCGGAGGACGCCTGGGAGAACACGACCGACTTCGTGGGCGACGCGGGGCACAACATCGGCAAGGCGTGGAAGGGACTGTTCGGGTGACAGGGCAGCAGCAGTCGACGTCTCCGGAGACGATCTGGGTACCCGGTCATCCGGGGTGGCAGGGGCAGCAGCGGGCGACCACGGCACTCACCGTGTTCGGCGTCGTGTTCGCCATCGTGGTCCTGCTGTTCAGCCTGATCCTGTTCGCCGATCCGGCTCCCGCGATGAAGGGTCTGGGGATCGGTGTGCTCGCGGCCGTCGCCGTGGGCGTCTGGCTGCTGGTGGCCCATGCCCGTGTCTCGCGGGTCCGAGTCGTCCGGCCGGTCGTCGACGGTCCGGCGATCGCGTTCGGCGGGGCCGCGGGGATCGTCTGGCCGCTGCGCGCCCTCGCGCCCGTGGGGGCCCTGCTCCTCGCGGCGTGGGCATGGAGCATCTTCACGGTGCCCGCAGACCGACTGCCGCTCCTCACCCTGCTCCTCCTCCCGGTGGTCGCGCTGATCATGACGATCGCCGGCACCCGGTCGTGGTTCCGGGCTCCCTCCGCCCATCGCCTGACGCTGCGCCCGGACGGGGTGGAGCTTCGGATCCCGCGCAACAACGTGGCCGTGGCATGGGAGGAGGTCGTCGGCGCCGGCCTGGAAGGCAACCGCGTGGTGCTGCGGACGGCGACCGCGCAGCCGTCCTCGTGGGCGGCGGCCGACCTCGCGAGCGATCCTGTGCTCCTGGCCGAGCTCGTCACCTTCTACGCGAACCGTCCCGACGTCCGTGCCGAGATCGGTGCGGGCACGCTCGCCCGCCTGCGGTCCGGGGAGTTCTAGCGGTGCCTCTCAGCGGGCGCCGGCGGCGTCGGCGAGATGACGCGCCTCGTGGCCGAGGACCTTCACGATGATCCCGTGGCGCCGGAGTTCAGCGACGGTGCGCGCGCCCTCTTCGGCGTCGAGCCCCAGGGCCCGGATGTTCGCCACCACGACCACGTCTCCGGTCCGGAGCGTCGAGATGAGTCGCGCGAGGCGGTCGTTCCAGCTCTCCAGGATGTCCGGCGCCGGGTGACGGAAGCCCTCGATGGGCACGCCGAAGCGGGTGAGGTCGGCGCGCTGCTCGACGACCGACGGCATGCCCTCGCGGGCGACGACGAGGCCGACCAGGCGGGAGCCCGCGGGACGCGCGGTCCAGAAGTTGCGGTTCTGCTGCAGCTCCGTGAAGCACTTCGGGCACTTCGCTGCGTCGTGCGGGAGGTGGAGCGGGCTCGTCAGCGCATCGTCGAGAGACGGCGTCGTTCCCGCCGGGTCAATCGTGTCGCTCATCCCGCACCTCCGCCCTCTATTCTGCCCTGCCCAGGTGTCCCGCGGCGACCGGATCAGAGCAGTCCGAGGGCTCGGACCGCGTCCCGCTCCTCCACGAGCTCCGCGACCGAGGCGTCGATGCGCGCGCGGGCCCGGTCGTCGATCTCCAGACCCTCCACGATGCGCCACTCGCCGTCGACGGACTGCACGGGGAACGAGGAGACGAGGCCCTCTGGGACACCGTACTCCCCGCGCGAGACGACGGCGGCGGAGGTCCAGTCCTCGGTCCCGCGGACCCAGTCGCGCACATGGTCGATCGTCGCGCTCGCGGCGGAGGCGACGGAGGACGACCCGCGGACCTCGATGATCTCCGCGCCGCGCTTGGCGACCCGGGGGATGAACGTCTGGTCCAGCCACGCCGGGACGTCGCCGACGATCCGCTCCAGGGCATCCTGCACGGGCTTCCCACCGACGGTCGCATGCGACACGTCGGGGAACTGCGTGGCCGAGTGATTGCCCCAGGTGGGCACCCGCCGCACCGTGTGCACGGGGGCGCCGAGCGTCTGGGCGAGCTGGGCCCGTGCGCGGTTCTCGTCCAGCCGCGTGAGGGCGGTGAAGCGGTCGGCGGGCACGCCGTCGGCCGCCGCGGAGGCGATCAGGGCGTTCGTGTTGGCGGGGTTGCCCACCACGGTCACGCGGACGCCGGGGGCGGCGTTCGCGGCGATGGCGGCGCCCTGCGGCCCGAAGATGCCGCCGTTCGCGGCCAGCAGGTCGCCGCGCTCCATGCCGGGACCGCGGGGGCGGGCGCCCACGAGCAGGGCGAGGTCGCAGCCGTCGAAGCCGACCGCGGCGTCATCGGTCACCTCCACGTGCTCAAGCAGGTCGAATGCGCCGTCCTGGAGCTCCAGCGCCGCGCCCTCCGCTGCGCCGAGCCCCTGCGGGATCTCCAGCAGCCGCAGCCGCACCTTCTCATCCGGACCGAGCATGTCGCCGGCGGCGATGCGGAAGAGGAGCGCGTAGCCGATCTGTCCGCCCGCGCCGGTGATGGTGATCGTGGTGGCCATGTCACGAGCCTACGTCCGTCGCGGTGTCGGCGCGCGGAGTACCCTCGACGCATGACGTTCAATCCCGACGCCGACCTCTCCCGCAACACCACGCGCCGCCGCGGACGCACGGCGGCGATCGCGGGCGGCTCCGGCGTCGGCGTGCTCGCCCTGCTCGCCCTCATCGCCGGCCCCCTGCTGGGCATCGACCTGAGCGGACTCGTCGGCGGCGCGCCCGGGGGTGGGAGCGAGCCCGCCGGCGGTTCGGCCATCGAGAACTGCGACAGCGGTGCCGACGCGAACGCGAACGTCGACTGCCGGATGGCGGGGGCGCAGCTCGCGCTCGACGCCTTCTGGGAGGACAACGTGGAGGGGTATCAGGCTCCGCAGCTCATCGTCGTCGACGGAGCCACTTCCACGCAGTGCGGGACCGCCTCCAACGCGGTCGGCCCGTTCTACTGCCCGCCGGAGGAGACCGTCTACATCGACCCCACGTTCTTCCAGCTCATGCAGCAGCAGTTCGGGGCCTCGGCCGGGAACCTCGCGCAGCTCTACATCGTCGGGCACGAGTGGGGTCACCACATCCAGAACCTCCTCGGGGCGATGGAGAAGTACCCGAACAACGGGACGGGTCCCGGCAGCAACGGCGTGCGCATGGAGCTGCAGGCCGACTGCTATGCCGGCGGCTGGCTCGGCCGCGCGACCGAGCAGACCGACGCCGACGGCGATCCGTACCTCGAGAAGCCGACGGAGGAGCAGATCCGCGACGCCCTGAACGCGGCGTCGACCGTCGGAGACGATCACATCCAGGAGCAGTCCGGGCAGGTGAACCCGGAGACCTGGACCCACGGCTCCAGCGAGCAGCGTCAGCGCTGGTTCGCGGAGGGATACCAGAACGGGCTCGATGCGTGCGAGCAGGTGTTCACCCTCCCCGCCGATCAGCTCGACCCGTAGACCCGGCGCTCCCGCCGTTGTCAGATAACGTGGACTCGGCAGGACCGCACGACCGGTTGGGGGACCGAACATGACGAACACCGAGGGGCTCTATCCGCCCATCGAGCCGCACGAGACCGGAGTGCTGCTCGTCGGCGACGGGCATCGCGTGGCCTGGGAGATCAGCGGCAACCCCGAGGGCAAACCCGTCGTGTTCCTCCATGGCGGCCCCGGCAGCGGCACCTCGCCGTGGCAGCGCCAGTTCTTCGACCCCGACGTCTACCGGATCGTCCTTCTCGATCAGCGCGGATGCGGTCGGAGCACGCCGTCCGCCGCGGAGCCGGAGGCCGATCTCCGGCACATCACCACCGCGCACCTCATCGCCGACCTCGAGCTGCTGCGCAAGAATCTCGGCATCGAGACGTGGCAGGTGTTCGGCGGGTCCTGGGGCAGCGCCCTCGCGCTCGCCTACGCCCAGGCCCACCCCGACGTGGTCTCCGAGCTGATCCTGCGCGGGATCTTCACGCTCCGTCGCGCCGAGCTCGAGTGGTTCTACGAGGGCGGGGCGGCGGCGCTCTTCCCCGACCCGTGGGAGGACTTCATCGCACCGATCCCGGTCCTGGAGCGCTCGCGGATGATCGAGGCGTACCACCGGCGGCTGTTCGACCCGGAGCCGGCGGTCCATGAACCGGCGGCCCTCGCATGGGCGGCGTGGGAGGCGGCGACCGTCACGCTGCGCCCCGACCCGGAGCAGATCGCGGCGATGGCCGATCCCCGCCGGGCCGTCGCTTTCGCACGCATCGAGAACCACTTCTTCGTGCACCGCGGCTGGTGGGCCGAGGGGCAGCTGCTCGCGGGGATCCACGCCATCCGGCACATCCCGACCGTGATCGTGCAGGGCCGCCACGACGTGGTCACCCCGATGATGACGGCGTGGGACCTGCACCGTGCCTGGCCGGAAGCCGACTTCCAGGTGATCGATGACGCGGGGCACTCCGCCGCCGAACCCGGCATCCGCGCGGCTCTCCGCGCCGCGACCGATCGGTTCCGCCCCGAGGGCTGACGCGTTCCGCTCAGGCGCGGAGCGCGCGCAGCAGTGTCTTCACGAGGCCGAGGGCGCCGCCGTCCGCACGATGGCGGGTGAGGCCCTCGCTCACGGCGGCACCGGTGCGGGAGGAGGCGAACCACGGCGGCTTGGGGAGGATGGTCATCCGCCCTCCGCCGTTCGCGACGGGGAGCGAGCGCGGGAACGGCCGGAAGGGGCCGCGCAGCACGGAGCGCTCCACCCGATCCAGGAGCAGGGCGTTGTGGACGACGCCGATGCCGCTGCCGACGTCATCGATCGTGCCGCCGGGGAACGCGCCCCAGGTGAGCGTCGGCGTGATGAACCCGAAGGCGGTCCAGCCGTTGATCGCGATCGAGCCGTAGTGCAAGGCGGTGAGAGCGCGCTCGAACCCGCTGCCGAGCGCCTTCTCGGTCGCCGGGTCGATGAGCAGGTTCGCGCCGAGCGTGCCCTGCAGCTTCTCGTTCGCGTGGGCGACCGCGGCGTCGAGGAACTCCTGGCCCGTGCCGGGCAGGCTCACCACGCCGAGGACCGGCGCGAAGTACTCCGTGTTCTCCAGGGCCGAGGGGTCGTCGTCGGCATCGATCTCGACGAGGAGCCGGTCGCCGAGCACGAGGGCGTCCGGGTAGTCGTCCGCGGCGGACTGCATGCGGGAGGGGGCGCCGGGGTACCAGATGGGGCGCTCCGGAGCGGTGGCGTAGGCGCGGCGCAGTTCGGCGCGGAAGTCGTCGGCCTGGTCCCAGTCCGCGGAGAGGATGACGACCTGCCCCGCGATGCAGTTGTGGCCGCTGTTCTGCAGGCGCATGGTCGCGATGTGCTCGGCCTGGTACGCGAGGTCGGCGGCCGTCCACTTCCCCGGCACGACGATGATGGGGGAGACCCCGCCGAGTTCCGCGGTGATGGGCTTCTTCAGCAGCGGGCGGTTCTCGCGACGGCGGCGCTTCGTCGCGGCCGCCCCCTCGCCGGTCGACGGTCCCCAGACGATGGTGTCGAAGGTCGCTGCCGAGCCGGTGATGTGCACGTGGGCGAGGCCGGGGTGCTGGGTGAGGTAGGCGCCGGCGGCCGGGCCCCCGCGCACGATCCGCAGCAGGCCCGGCTCGATGAGTGGGGCGAGCGCGCGCTTGTAGACGGGGACCAGCGCATCCTGCGTGGGATTCACCTTCAGCAGGGCGGTGCGGTTGTGGGCGAGCAGTTCGTACAGCACGTCCAGCACGGGGATGGAGGTCACGTTCCCGGCGCCGAGCACGAGTCCGACGCCCCCGGACACCGTCGGCGTGCGCTGTGCCAGACCGGCGGTCGCGCGGGCGGTGTTCGGCGTGGTCCCCGGTTCGAGCCAGACCTCGCCGGTGAAGCCGGACAGCAGGAACCGGTCGATGCCGGTGAGGGGGAAGGCATGTACGCGCGCACGGCCGCCGGGTGCGCGGTCGACCCGGATGCCGTCGAGCGGATTCGCGCCGTTCGCGATCCGGGTGAGCGTGGCGATCGAGGCGTCGAGTGCTCCGAGGACGCTGTACGGGCCGCTCAGCCACTCCTCGCCGCGGAGCGGATGCCGCGCGTCCAGGCCCTTGGAGGCGGCGGCGATCGTCGCCCAGTCCTCCGCGGTCGCGGCGACGCTCGTGCGGACCTGCCGGAGCAGCGTCGCGCGCTGCGCCACGGTGAGCGCGGTCCACACCGCGGTCCCCGTCTGCAGATCGGCGACGGCGGCGTCGAGCCGTTCCTTCTCGCCCTCGCCGAGGGCGGGGGTGGCGGGCGCGGTCGTGGGCGCAGAAGTCATCGGCGTCTCCTTCGAACGGGCTTTCAGCTTAGGCGTCCGCGCGGAGATCCGCCGAGTGCGAGGACGATCAGATGATCGAGAGCTCGCGCAGCTTCGACTCCACGTCGGCGTTCGACGGCTCGACGTGGTGCGAGGCGTCGGGGTAGACCACGACGGGGATGTTCGTGCGGCCCGAGATGTCCTTCGCGATGTCCGCGGCGGCGGGGTCGGCGACCAGGTCGACATACGTGTACGCGACGCCGAGCTCGTCGAGCTGCTTCTTCGTGCGGATGCAGTCGCGGCACCAGTCGGCGCCGAACATCGTGATGGTGTCGGAGGCGGGGTTGGTCATGCCTCCAGCCTACGGCCGTGGGGGAGGGGTGGCTCCGAAGAAGCCCGCCAGTGCGGCGGCGAGAGGTTCGGGCGCCTCCTCCATGTGGTGCCCGCTGTCGATGCCGTGGCCGCGGACATCGTCGGCCCAGTCCCGCCAGATGCGGAGGGGGTCGCCGTAGAGCTCCTCGAGATCGTCGCGTTCGGACCACAGCACGAGGGTCGGCATCCGAAGCCGACGCCCGGCGGCGCGATCGGCCTCCTCGTGCGCGCGGTCGATCGTGAGGCCGGCACGGTAGTCCTCGAGCATCGCCCGGACGACCGACGGCTGCCGCACCGCCTGCAGGAACTCGGCGTGGTTCGCCGTGCCCATCGTCGCCGGGTCGGCCTTGGGCGCGTACCAGGCCTCCGGGTCCGCGCCGATGACGCGCTCCGGGATGTCCGGCTGGGCGAAGAAGAACCAGTGCCACCAGTGCGCGGCGAAGGTCGCGTCGCAGCGTCGGAGGTGCTCCGAGATCGGCAGGCAGTCCAGCAGGGCGACCTGTTCGACGGTCTCCGGGTGATCGAGGGCGAGTCGGAGCGCGACGTAGCTGCCACGGTCGTGCCCGACGAGGCGGAAGCTCTCATGGCCGAGTCGCTCGGCGACGGTGCGGATGTCGCGGGCGACGGCGCGTTTGGAATGGGCCGCATGATCGGCGGTGGGCGCCGGGCCGCAGGAACGCCCGTATCCGCGCAGGTCGGGGCAGATCACCGTGAAGCCGCGCTCGACGAGGAGCGGGGCCACCCGATGCCAGGTCGCCGAGGTGCGGGGGTGGCCGTGCAGCAGCACCACGGGCGGCCCCGAGCCGCCGTGGCGCACGAGGATGTCCGCTTCCGCAGTCGGGATCCGCGTGGTCGTGAAGCCGGGGAACAGCGCCTCGTCGGAGATGCTCATCGAACGGGGTCCGCTTCGTCCGGCAGCTTCTCGACCGGGACGATCACCACGTCCTGCACCTTCCAGTCCAGGTCGGCGATACCCTCGGACGCGGCGGTCAGGTCGGCCGTGCGGACGCCATGATGATGCGGCACCACGAACGCCTCGATGTGGAACACCTGGCCCTGATCCCGCATGCGCACGGCAGCCTGATCCACCCAGGGGCGGCTGCGCAGGTAGGAGACGACATCGCGGGCCAGCGGATGCGGCTCCGCGCTGTCGAAGGTGCGGGCGCGCTGGTCCATGAGGTCGACGATCGCCGTCTTCGTGTTGCGGAAGCCGTCCCAGATGATCCCCAGGGAGATGAAGAGGGCCGCAACTCCGTCGAGCCACCATATGCCCGCGCCGACGCCCAGCACTCCGACGATGGAGGCGACCGTCGTCTGCCAGTCGGCCTTGGCCATGTCGGCGTCGGCGTAGAGCAGCTTGTTGTGCAGGACGGGGGCGAGCTTGGCCTTGGCCGGACCGTAGAAGAACACCGGCCCGACGATCACGACGGCCATGACGGCGACCATCAGCCAGCCGAGCCAGATCGTCTGGCCGAAAACCTGTACGGTGCCGATGGTCGGATGCTCCCCGCGGATGAGCCCGGCGACGGCCTCGGCGGCGAGGTTCAGGCCGACCGCGAGGAGCGCGACACCGGCGACGAGGTGGCCGACGCCCATCGCGCGGTGGAGGCCGTAGGGGTGCTTCCGGGTGGGGCGTCGCCGCACGAACAGGAGCGCGAGGAGGAAGGCGAACTGCGGGATGAGCGACAGCATGTCCTCGATCCACGCCGTGCGCATCGCCTGGGACTCGCCCACGACGAGCGCGATCACGGTGATCGTGATCGAGGTGTAGACGATCGTGAAGATCTCCCAGCGCACGGCCTTGCGCGTGGCCTGCTGCTGTTCGTCGGGGAGCTCGGTGCGCCCGAACTGCTTCGTCCCGGTCATCGAGCGACCTCCTCGTCGAGAGAGGCCTCGAGGGCCGAGAGGAAGGCGTTCTCGCCGAGGGGCACGAGCATGACGAGCTCCCGATCTCCCGCGCCCTCGATACCCGGATAGCCGCGGGTCACGCCCGCCTTGTCGATCCACGGGGTGTCCGGCGTCAGTCCGCCGACCACGAGGTCGAGGTCGCCCGTCTCCAGCATGCCCACCAGGCTCTCCTCGGTCGCGACCGTCCACGTGACGTCCGCGTCGACGCTCGCGGCGAAGTCGTCGACGAGATCCACGACTGGCCCGCGCGGCTCGCCGCCGTCGACTTCTACGAGGCCCGGGTCGGGCGAGGTGCCGACCCGCAGCTCCCCGCCCGTGACCCGGTCCAGGGTGCCGTCCGGGTCCGCGGGGACCGTCATCCCGCATCCGCCGAGGGCTGTGGCCACGATGAGGCCGGCCAGGGCGCCGATCAGGCGTCGTCCGGCGGAGATCCGTCGATTCCTGTTGCTGCTCACGGAACAAGGCTGCCCCGCGGCGACGTCGCCGGCCAACGGCGTTGACGAGCGCAACCGTCGAAGGCTAGTCGCCCTTGAAGGTAAGGGTAGCCTTACCTATAGTGGAGGTATGAGCAGCGCGTGCGAGCACCTGGAGGATCCGGACTGGGAAGCGATGGAAGGAGCGGTGCTCATCGCCGGGGATGCGGCCGATGCCGGAGCCATCGCGCGCGTCGCGTCGCGGCTCCCGTGGGACGCGCACGGCGTCATCCTCATCGAAGCGGCGGCCCGCATCCAGTTCCGGCACATCGACGTCCCCCCGGGGGTCTCGGTCCGCTGGCTCGTACGGGCCGAGGGGACGCGCGCCCACGCGCGTGGCGAGCGCCTCGCGAACGCCGTCTACGCGTGGTGCCTGGAGTGGACGTGCAGCGAGCCCCCGGAGCATTGGACGGTGTGGCTCGGTCCGCACACGCCGCCGCACGTGGCGCGGATGGCGCGCAGCCTCCTCGGCGTCGCGAACTGACCCGCCTCAGCGGGTCGCGCCGACCGCGGATGCCGTGGCGTTGGCGGTGATCGCGTCGAGCGCGCGGCGGAGCGCCGAGCTCGACGTGTGCGCGGTGTACGGGAAGTACACGACCTCGACGCCCACCTCCGCGAACTCGCTCTCCAGCCGGAGGCCCTTCTCGGTGCCGCGCCAGTCGTCGCCCTTGAAGAAGTGGGTGAAGCGCACGTCGCGCCACGAGTCCATCTTCGACGGCGTCGTCTCGACGTAGACGTCGTCGACGAAGGAGATGTGCCGGACGATCTCGGCACGTTCGGCGGTCGGGATGACCGGCTCGATCCCCTTGACCTGACGCAGCATCTCGTCGCTCACGACGCCGGCGACCAGGATGTCGCAGTGCTGTTTGGCGTGTCGCAGCAGATTCAGATGCCCGACGTGAAAAAGGTCGAAAGCTCCGACGGCATAGCCGATACGCGTCCCCATGATCTCCCCAGATCGATCATTCCCCAGTCGAACGGATCCCCACCCGTTCGGTGCGACTCCCACAGCCGCAGACGACACTCTAGCAGGAACGTGTCCTGCAGCCCATAGGAACCCATGGAACGATGGATGCCGGAGCCGATGGGGCTGCGGAACGACGAAGGGGACCACGTTGGGGGCAGGGGTCACGGTCATCGTGCCGACGTACAACGAGCGCGACAACGTCGCCGAGCTCGTGGAGCGCACGGCCGCGGCCTTGGCGGGACGGGACGCCGAGATCCTCTTCGTCGACGACAGCAGCGACGACACCGCGGCCGAGGTGGAGCGCGTCGCGGTCGACGCCCCGATCCCGGTGCGGGTGATCCATCGCTCGGACAACGTCGGAGGCCTCGGCGGAGCGGTCGTCGTCGGCCTGGGCGCCGCGGCGGCCGATGTCTGCATCGTGATGGACGGCGACCTCCAGCATCCCCCCGAGCTGCTGCCGACACTGCTGGACCGCTTCGCGGACGGCGACGCGGACGTGGTCGCGGCCTCCCGCTACGTCGGCGGCGGAGACACGAGCGGCCTGGGAACGGCCGTGCGCTTCGGCGTGTCCCGCGCCGCGACGTGGCTGACCCGCGCGATGTTCCCCCGTCGGCTCGCCCGGAGCACCGACCCGATGACCGGGTTCTTCCTCGTCGACCGGCGTCGCCTGCGGCTGGATGCACTGCAGCCGCAGGGCTTCAAGATCCTCCTGGAGATCCTCGCCCGGACGGATCTGCGGATCGCGGAGATCCCGATGGAGTTCGCCGAGCGTCGACACGGCACCTCGAAGGCGAGCCTGCGCCAGGGGGCCACGTTCATCGCTCATCTCGCACGGCTGCGGTTCGGGAAGATGTCGCTGTTCGCGGCGATCGGCGTGCTCGGCGCCATCGCCAACCTCGCGATCATGTGGGCCCTGACGGCGGCGGGCGTCCCCTACGTCTGGGCGGCCATCATCGGCGCCGAGGTCACGATCATCGGCAACTTCCTGCTGCAGGAGCGCTTCGTCTTCGCCGACATGCGCACCGACGCCCGCAGCGCCGGGGTGCGCTTCGCGGCGTCCTTCACGTTCAACAACGTCGAGGCGGCCCTGCGCATCCCGGTGATGGCGCTCATGGTCGAGACATGGCACATCTCCAGCGTCCTGGCGACCGCGCTGTCCCTCATCGTGGCCTTCTTCGCCCGGTTCCTGTTCCACTCCCTCGTCGTCTACGCGCCCCGTCGGCGGCGTGAGGAGAGGGCGGCGGCGGGCGAGCCGGAGCCGGACACCGCGACGCTGCGGATCATCCGCGCCATCGATGCCGAGGCCATGAAGCCGGGCGAGCTCTAGTCCTCGACCGTCCGCGAGGTGCGGGCGGCGTGGTCGCGGCGCGGCGCAGAGAAGGGCAGACGAGATCTCGGGGCCGGTGCGGTCCCGCGACGGACGGCGACGGCGGCGGGGATCGCGGTCAGCGCGAACAGCAGCGCGAGAGTCCGGGAGGAGGTGAGCAGAGGGCTGAAGAACGTGTCCCACGCTCCGAGCAGAGTGAGCCACACGACGATGCCGGGGGCGGCCTTGAGGGAGACGGCGCGGGCTACGGCGTAGATTGCGCATCCGAGAAGGACGAGCGCGAACGCCGCGCCCAACGGACCGAAGCGCAGCCACAGGTCGCCGAGCACCGAATGCACTTCGTACTGCCCGCCGAACATGTAGCCCTCGACGTACCCGTTGTCCGGATCGTAGTTGAGCTCGCTCATGCCGGTCTTGGCGATCCAGACGTCCTGTGAGGTGGGCAGGGTCCCGCTCCCGAAGCCCAGCGGGCGGGCGGAGATCAAGGCGGTCGCGGCGCCCAACTCTGGCCGCCCGCCGGCGATCAGCGCCCCGGAGGTGTCGATCTGGGCCTGCGTGCGCTGCTGCGCGGCGTCGCCGAGGACTCCCTCAAGGATCAGAGCCTGCAGCATGCTGAACGCGGCGAGGCTCAACACGCCCAGGAGCACCAGGGTCTGTGCAGGGCGCGGACGCCTGGTTCCCGCCGGAAGGAAGATCTGCCACAGCACGATCACGGCGGCAAGGAGGAGAAAGGACGTCATCGATCGCGAGTCCGAGAAGAGGCAGACGCCCGCGAGGAGGGCGAGTGCCAGCAGATCCAACGACCGCCGCCGGGAGGTCGACGTGAAGCCCAGGATGACGATGATGACCGGGACAGCGAGGGAGTACTTCCAGAGGTTGGCGGGGTTGCCTCCCGTGAGAGCCACATTCGCCAGTGCTCCCACCCCGAACGCGATGGCCGTGGCGCCGAGGCCGAGCTCGCTCCGCGCCCACAGGAGCACGCCGATGCCTCCCGCGAGGGACAGAAGCGTGAGGGACTGTTCGAGCATGAGGCTCGTCGAGGCCGCCCGCGTGGTCTCGAGGAGGGTGGTCGCCGCTCCCCAGACCGCCGCGCCGGCTGCGAGCGCGAGCAACGGCCGAGCGAAACGGTAGCCGCGCAACGCCGGCCACCAGACCGGCAGCAGGACCACGGCCACGACGACGGAGATGCTGATACCGGGGCCGAACGTGAACCGCACCGCCGACGCTGCGGCTGCGGCCGCGGCGACGATGGAGGTGGTCGTCCACGACGTCACGCTGCGCATACGGAGGTCTCCGATCAGCGGAGGTCGCCGCGGAAGACACCGACCTCCGCGCCGAAGAGGTAGTCGACCGTGAGGGTGACGTCCTCACGGTCCTCCTCCGGAATGGTGAACAGATAGACGCCCTCCGCGGCGTCTCCGGGGGAGAGCATCCCCTCGAACGGCACGCCACCGGGCCGGGTCAGCGTGCCGGCGGGTGCCCGGTCGGCGCCGGAATACGCGTTCACAGCGACGTAGTCGAGGTCGAGCGGTTCGGAGCCGGTGTTGACGATCCTGACAGTGGCGCGCACGGCAGGACCCGAAGTCTCCCCGGCGAGTGCCGCCTCGCCCTGCACGGCTTCCACGCGGGCGAGGAGGATGTCCGCACCCTCCGCGACGATCGTGGCGTTGGGCTCCACCGGCGTGAGCTCGGCGAACGGGAGGCCGCTCTCCGACGGAGCGGGCCGCGGCGTCTCCGTCGGGCGCGGCGCGTCGGTGGACACGATGTCACGGGGCGGGACGGTCGGCGTGCTCGTCGGTTCCGGCTGCCCGGCGGGAGTCAGCATCGGGGGAACGAGGAACGCGGCGGCCACGGCGAGACCGACCACCACGACCAGGATCGTCAGGGGAAGCCAGACGCGTCGGCGTCCCGGTGCGTTGTCCTCGTGCACGTCCTTCATGTGATCCCCACTCCCCGGTGTCCTCGCGGTGCGAGAGACGGTGCTCCGAGTTTAGACTGGCGCCCCTGTCGAGCGGTGCCGGGACAGGAATCGTCTTCCATCCCTGACCCCGCGCCATGCTGCGCGCAGCGGCGGAAGGGGGCGGAGGAACTGTCGCCGGCCGCCCCGGAGCAGCACCTGCCAGGCGTTGCGCGGAGCCGACCGTTCCCATGCCGCGACGTCATCGTCGTCGAGATGCAGCGCCGCGAAGAGCAGGCGGTTCCGGATGTTGTAGTAGTAGTAGAGCTCGGATTTCGCCTCGGCTCGCTGCCCGCGACCGCGATGAGTGCTGCCTTCGTCATGGATGGCCGTCGCGTCGTCGACCACCACCAGCCGCGCACCCGCGCGTGCGGCGCGCACGGAGATGTCGACGTCCTCCCAGTAGAGGAAGTACTCCTCGTGGAAGCCTCCCGTCAGTTCCCACACGGATCGCGGGATGAGCATGCACGCGCCGCTGATCCACGGCAGCCGCCGTGCCGAGGGTTGCTCCCGCCGCCTCCGCGGGCCGCCCATCGCACCGTCGTCCAGATAGACGTCCATCCCGGCGAACCACACGCGACCGTCCGCGTCGACCACGCGGGGAGAGGCGAGGGTCAGGTCGTCCGCCGTGGCATCCAGCAGAGCGGCGACGGAACCGCCGTCGATACGGGCGTCCGGGTTGAGGAGCAGGAGGTCGGTGGCACCGAGCACGTCGAACGCGTGCGCGGCGCCGGCGTTCACCCCGCCGCCGAAGCCGGCGTTCGTCGCCATCGGGACGAGGTCCCAGCCCCGCGCGGCGCAGAGCGCCGACACGGTCTCCCGCTCCGTCGGCGTGGACAGATTGTCGACGACGACGATCCGGGCCTCCGGAACATCGGAGGCCGTGGAGACGAGGTTCGACTCGAGCAGTCGGGCGGCGCCGTAATTGACGACGACCACCGCGAGGACCCGCGCGCTCATCCATGCTCCTCTCTGGCCGCACGCGAAGATCAGCCGGGCGCAGCCTGTGGATATAGTGAAGGCTACATTCGACGTCGCCTGGGGGAGTTGTCGTGTCAGAGATCCGAGCGGCGATGGGACGCCTGCAGCAGGCGCAGAAGTCGTCCAAAGGGGCGGCGGCCTATTCCCGCTACATCAACCGACCACTCGGTCGGCCGATGGCCGCGCTCGCGTACGTGATGGGGATGACCCCCACGCAGGTCACACTGGTCAGCGCGGCGTTCACCCTGACCGGTGTCGCCCTGATCGCCACCTTGCCGCCCGAGATCTGGTCTTCGATCCTCGTATCCGTCCTGCTCGTCCTCGGTTACGCGCTCGACTCCGCCGATGGCCAGCTCGCGCGGCTGACAGGCTCCGGATCGTTGGCGGGAGAGTGGCTCGACCACTTCTTCGATGCGATCAAGCTCGCGACCATCCATCTCGCGGTGCTCGTCTGCTGGTTCCGGTTCTTCGACCTTCCGGACGGCTGGCTGCTCGTCCCGCTGGTGTTCGCGGCTTCGGCCAACGTGTTCTTCTTCGGGATCATCGCCGCCGACTTCCTCCGCCGCGTGCACCGTCTGCGGCACCCTCAAGCGCCCGCTGAGACGCCTCGGGAGGCTTGGCGGTCCGGTGGGTTGTACTCCTTGGCGGTCATCCCGACGGACTACGGCTTCCTCTGCCTGGTGTTCGCGGTGCTGTGGTGGCAGCCGGTCTTCGTCGTCCTCTATACCGCGCTGGCCGTGATCAACGTGCTCATGCTTCTTCTCGCCGCGATGCGTTGGTACCGGTCGATCCGAGGGTTGGCGATCCATGTCTGAGGGCCAGCGTCCGATCCGCGTCATGCAGTCCTTCGGTGCGCCTCGGGTCACCACGAATCCCTACATCACCATGCTGGATGAGGCGCTCACTGCGACGCCAGGCATCGAGCATCTCCGGTTCTCCTGGCGCGAGGCCCTTCTCGGTCGATACGACGTGTTCCACTGGCACTGGCCTGAGGTGAAACTCCACGGGGGATCGGCCGTCTCTTCCGTCGGCAAATACGTCCTGACGGCGCTGCTCTCGTTACGGCATTCCCTGTCACGGCGGATCGCGGTCGTGCGCACGGTGCACAACTTGGAACTGCCGGACGACAACGCCGCCCGGCTGTGGCTGCTGCGACGGATCGACCGCCAGGCCGATCACCGCATCGTGTTGAACGAGACGACTCCGCTCCCTGCCGGAACGGCGCAGTCGCTCATCCTGCACGGCCATTACCGGGATTGGTACCGGCCGCAGCCGCGAGCGGAGCGGATCCGCGGACGAATGGGAACGTTCGGAGGGGTCCGACGGTACAAGGGAGTGTCCGGCTTCGTCGATGCCTACGCCGCTGCCGTCGCCGTCGATCCCGAGATGAGTGTCGTCATCGGCGGGAAGGCGTCGAGCGCGGACCTGGCCGACGATCTGCGCGAGCGTGTGGCGGACCTGCCGCAGGTCACGCTCCGTCTGGAGTTTCTGAGCGACGCCGAGCTGGTCGAGCTCGTCACGGGTTCCGAGCTGGTCGTGCTGGCCTATCGATTCATGCACAACTCTGGGAGCGTGCTCGCAGCGCTGTCGCTCGATCGGCCAGTCCTCGTGCCGCGCAATGCGCCCAATGAGGCGCTCGCCGCCGAGGTGGGGCCGGAGTGGGTGCAGATGTACGACGGCGAGCTGGATGGTGAGCGGCTGCGTGCCGCCCTGGCCGCGGTGCGGCAGATCACCACGGAGAGACCGGACCTGTCTCGGCGCGAGTGGGACGACGCCGGCGCTGCCCACGCACACGCGTACCGTTCGGCGCTTCGAGCTCGGCACTCCCGCGTCCGTCCCCGTGGCCGCACGAAGGAGGAGACATGATGCGAGAAGCGGCTTTCCGTCTCAAGACTGCGGCGGGCGGACGGAGCAGCACGGCCGCTTATCGGGACTTCCTCGTCGTGGATGCTCTGCCTCCGGAGGAGGCCATCGAGCTGAGCGCCCAGAGGTCCGCCGCGCACGCGCGCTTCGCGTTCGAGCACAGCGCGTTCTACCGCGAGCTGTATTCCGCGCACGGCTTCTCCGCCGAGGATCTGCGCGACCCCGCGTCGTTCTCCTCGCTGCCCATCGTCGACAAGACGATGCTCCGCGAGAACTTCGAGAGCATTCGCACGGATGAAGCCGATGCGCGCACCAGCGTCGTCTCGAAGACGGGTGGGAGTACGGGTCTGCCGCTGCACCTGCTGCGAGACCTCCGTTTTCCTGCCCGCGCACTCGAGTGGCGCCTGTTCGACTGGTGGGGGGTGAAACCCTGGGATGACCGGGCGATCGTGACGCGCCACGTGCTCACCGGGGCGGCCCGCCTGCGCCACGACCTCGGGTGGCTCCCCTCGCGACGGGTGCAGCTCGACGCCTTCCAGATCACGGACGATGCGGTGCGAGCGTTCGTGGAGCGCTGGAACCGGGTGGAGCCCCGTTTCCTGATCGGCTATGGCGGCGGCGTCCTGGACACGGTCCGACGGATGCGTCGACTGGGGCTCCGGGTCGTTCCGCCGGCGGCCGTGGCCGTGACGGCTGCTCCGCTGTCCCCTGGTACGAGGGCGGAGATCGAGGACGCCTTCGGCGCGCCGTGCTACGACCACTACCGCTCGGCCGAGATCCCCTGGATGGCGGGTGAGTGCGCCGAGCAGAGCGGACTCCACGTCTTCTCCGACGTGCGACGCATCGAGATCGTCGATGAGGCGGATCGGGTCCTGCCCGAGGGACGGGAAGGAGAGGTCATCGTCTCGGATCTGACGAACCGGGTCTTCCCGATCGTCCGATATCGTCTCGGCGACATCAGCAGCTATCGACCAGGGGTGTGCGCGTGCGGGCGGGGGCTTCCTCGCCTGGGCGCGATCTCGGGCCGCTCCTCCGATGCCGTGCGCCTGCCGGATGGGACCACGATCGCGGGCGCTCTCGGACACATCTTCGACGACGCGCCCCTGTCCATCCGTCAGTTCGAGATCGTCCAGGACTCGGATTACGCGGTGACGCTGCGGTGCATACCCGCGGACGGGCAGGACGTACAGGCCGGCATCGACGGCGCGGAGGCGAAGCTGCGTCATGCGACCAGAGGCCTCGTCCCCGTTCGTGTCGAGCGCGTCGACCACATTCCTCAGGTCGGCGGGAAGATGCGCTTCATCCGCAGTTCGGTCGGCACCGATCTGTCCGGGGATCCGTCGTGAATATCTCGGTTACACAACGATCGTCGTCCGAGCGTGTGTAAACTGTGCCGTGGCCGTCGCCCGTCCGGGTAGGCGGTGCGTACCGATACTGCACACCATCTCGCCCGGAGGGGGCTGGTTGGAGGGGCGCGGTGTACGCGGGTTAGACCCCTAGGAGACTCAGTTGCGTTCGCGACGTCGCTCGACCCTCACCCGACCCTCCCCTTCACGAACCTCGGCCGCCCTGGCGTCGGTCGTCGCGGCCACGACGATCGTGGCCGGCCTCTTCGGTGCTTCCCCCGCGGCGGCCGCCGACAGCGATTCCGCCGACGTGCTGCTGCGCGATGACTTCGATCGCGCGGCACCGTCCGGATGGGGGGCTTCCGACAACGGCCTCGCCTACTCGTCGTGGTCGTCCCGCGCCGAGGTGGCCAGTGTGGCCGATGGCGCGGCGGCCCTCACCCTCGACCCCGGAGAGTCCGCCTATCTCACCCCGCAGGCCGTCCGGGCGCGAGACGTCCGCGTCTCGGCGGATCTCCGCCTCGAAGCAACAGGTGGTCGGGGCTACTACGCCTACACGACGCGCGTCCAGGCCGACGGCTCCGCCTACCGAGTCCGACTGCTGACCGACGCCGAGGGGCAGGCGCAGCTCTCCGTCATCCGGACCCGGGGAGGTATGGAGACGGAGCTGAAAAGCGTGGCCGTTCCCTTGAGCGTTCTCGGCGACGGATGGGTCACGTTCGACGCCACGGTCACCGGGGCCGACGCCGTCGACTTCGAAGCGCGCCTCACGCCGGTCGGCTCCTCACCTGGGGCGCCCCAGCTCCGGACAACCGACTCCTCCGCCGCCCGGCTTTCCGGCGCGGGAGGCTTCGCCGTCTGGGCCTATGCATCGAGCAGCGCGACCGCGCCGGTCGACCTGCGGATCGACTCGCTGGATGCCACGGTCGCCGACGCGCCCTTGAGTGCCGAGCAGCCCGAACCGGAGCCGGAACCGCAGCCGGAGCCGGAACCGCAGCCGGAACCGGAGCCGCAGCCCGAGCCGCAGCCCGGGACCCCCGAACGCGGTGCGGCTCCTGTCGGCACCGCCCAGTACGCGGTGCCCGCCGGTGCCTTGTTCGTCGATGCGCGGAGCACCGCGGAGAGCCCCACAGGCACAATGGTCGCACCGTACCGTTCCGTTCAAGCCGCCGTGAACGCCGCCCGCCCCGGATCCACGGTCGTCCTTCGGGCTGGCGTCTATCATCAGTCCGTCGACGTCCCGTACAGCAAGACGTTGACCATCCAGGCCTACCCGGGAGAGGCCGTCTGGTTCGACGGCTCGACACGGGTCGCGAACTGGACGAAGTCGGGGTCGGCATGGGTCAGTGCCGGATGGACGGCGGAATTCGACGACGACATGCTCAACGGCAATGCCGGATGGTTCGTCGACCCGGCGTACCCGATGGCGAACCACCCGGACCAGCTCTACATCGACGGTGTCCCGCAGCGTCAGGTCGCCACGGCCGCTGAGGTCGTTGCCGGGACGTTCGCCGTCGACGACGCGCGCGACCGGTTGATCCTCGGGACCGACCCTTCCGGTAAGGAGGTGCGGGCGAGCGACCTCGGACAGGCGCTCAACGTACAGTCGGCGAATTCCGTGCTGCAGGGTTTCGGTGTCCGGCGCTACGCAACCTCCTACGACGTGCTCGGCACCGTCCGTATGCACAACGTCGGCGTCACGGTACGCGACCTCGTCATCGAGGACAACGCGACGATCGGGCTGTTCGTGGGTAACGACCGGGCGAAGATCGACGATCTGACCGTCCGCAGGAACGGGCTGCTCGGGATGTCTATAACCACGGCGTACGGCACGACCTTCACGGACTCTCTCATCACCGACAACAACACCGAGCGGTTCAACGGCTCGCCCGTCGCCGGCGGGGTCAAGGTCACTCGCACCCGCGGCATCGTGATGAGCAACGTCGACACGAGCCGCAACGTGGGCAGCGGGACCTGGTTCGACGAGTCGTGCTACGACGTCAAGATCCTCGACGTGACGTCGAACGGGAACACCGAGATCGGGATCCACGCGGAACTGTCGTCCCAGGTCACCATCGCGCGGAGTCAGGCGTTCGACAACCGCGAAGGGATTCGCATCTTCGACACCGAGAACGTACTGATCACGAACAACGACCTCGGGAACAATGCGCGCCACGATCTCAATCTCATGCAGGACGAACGACGCCAGGCCACCCATCGTGTGGGCCGCGACCCGCGTGTCGACGGAGTGGATCCGACCGTGACGTGGATCACGCGCAACATCACCATCCGCAACAACGTGTTCGGTGCGGGCGGACCCCGCGCTATCTTCGCCCACGACACGGCGACGGGGCGCGCGGTGAACACGTGGAATGTCACGATCGACGGCAACCTGTTCAGCAGCTCCACTCGTGGCCCGTCGATGGTCACCTGGGGAGGGTCTGGCGACGTCTACGAGACGTTCTCGACGCCCGCGCAGCTCGCCGCGGCGAAGAACCCCGGTTGGCGCAACGCGCAGACGGCCGTTGCCCAACCCTTCGCGGACATGAGGGACGACATCGCCGCGAACACCGCCATCGCCCGGCCGCTCCCGTCAGCGGTCGCGAGTCTGCTGGGCATCGCGACGGGCACAGTGATGCTCGGCAGCGGCCGGTGAGCATCTCCCGGTCCGCCCTCCGGGGCGGACCGGGTCGCGTCCCGGCTCCGTCCGGGCACAATGGAGGTGTGACCCACGACTCTCGTGCCCCGCATCTCCTCGTGCACCCGGGATGGGAGCTGTTCGGCTCCGATCGTATGCTCCTCGAGACCGCGACAGCGCTGCGGGAGCGAGGGGAGCCGGTCGTCGTCGTGTTGCCGCGACGTGGCCCTCTCGTGGACGAACTGCAGGCACTCGGCGCGCAGGTGCTCCTTCCCCCGATGTTCGTGCTGCGCAAGTCGAACCTGCGGCCCCGGAACTGGCTGCGGTCCGCGCGGGACGCGGTTCAGGGATTCGCTGCCTCCATCGCGATCGTCCGGCGGCTGCGTCCCCGGAGCATCTACGTGAGCACCATCGTCCTGCCCACCTGGCCCCTCGTGGGTCGACTGAGCCGTATACCGACCGTCACCCATGTCCACGAGGCGGAGGCCTCCGCGTCCCGCTGGGTGAACCTCGCACTCTACGCACCGCATCTCGCGGCGCATCGGGTCGTCGCGAACAGCCGCTTCACGTTGCAGACCGTTCAAGCGGCGCTTCCTGCCCTCGCTCGGCGCGCAGCGGTTATCCCCAACGGTGTGGCCGCCCCCTCCGAGGTCGACGAGCCGCGGCCGTACGTGGACCGCCTCCGTATCGGTTACGTCGGTCGGCTCTCGCACCGGAAGGGCCCCGACCTCGCCGTCGAGGCCTTGGCCGAGCTCGCCGTCGCCGGCGTCGACGCCGATCTCCATCTGGTGGGTGCCGCCTTCGTGGAGAACGCGGGATACGAGCGGGAGCTGCGCGAGCGTGCGGAGGCGCTCGGCGTCGGCGATCGCGTGACGTTCCTCGGATTCCAGTCCGACGTCTGGCCGTTCCTCGCCGGCATCGATGTGCTCGTCGTGCCTTCCCGGCAGGACGAGTCCTTCGGCAACACCGCCGTCGAGGGCGTGCTCGCCGCTCGGCCGGTGGTCGCATCGGACATCCCCGGGCTTCGCGAGGCGGTCGGCAGCTATCAGAGCGTCGCCTTCACGACGCCGGGGGAATCCCAGGAGCTCGCCGCGGCACTGCGGTCCGTGGTGGACGGCTGGGAGGAGCGGCGGGCCGACGCGCTCTCCGCCCGCGCGTCGGCGCTGCACAGGTTTGCTCCGGCGACCTACCGCCGGACCACGGCGGAGTTCCTGACCTCGGTCGCGCCGCGCTGACCGTCCGCCTTCAGCGGGAGAGGAGATCCGGGGTGGGCGGCACGAGGAACGCCGAGACCTGTCGGTAGAGCGCCGATGCCTCCAGGGCGGTGCGCTCCAGCATCGCCCGGTGCGCCCGCGCGGCGTCGTGGTGGGCGTCCGGGATGTCGAACGGGTTCGAGCGCCGACGACCGAGGAGGGTCCTTCGGGCTTTCGGTGGGGCGACGAACCCGCGTCGCCCGTGCAAGGCCGCCGCGTATGCGGCGAGGCCGTCCGCTGCGCGCCCGTCATCCAGAAGGGCGCTCGCATTCTCCTCGCCGAAGACCGCGGCACCCAGATGGAGGGCCTCGCGCAGGGTGAACGCCTTGGACCGCGCCTGCGGGACCAGCTGAGAGATGAAAGAGCGTTCCGCTCGGCTTGCCGTGAGGATGAGATCGGCGGTGCGGATCCGGTCGGCGTCGACGGCGGAGGAGCGATGGTCGTCGGCGCCGGCACCCGCGCCCACCGCGCGCGCCACCTCGACCGCCGCCTCACACATCGGCCGGTCCCCGGGGCCCACGCGGATCCCGGCGCTGGTGATGTCCCAGAGCTGTTCCTCAGCGCTGGCACGAAGGACCTGTGCCATCAGGGGCGACCGACAGATGTTCGCCTCGCAGACGAAGATGAGCCTGTGTGCCACGTGTTCCCCTCGGTGCCGAGTCGGAACCGCCGACCCGCTTTCCAACATAGGCGATAATGAGGTGCTGCGAACCGGCGCACAGATCGCACGGCGTCGTGCCGAGGGGGACGGGAACACATGACACTGCAGGATTACTTCCAGGCGCTGAGGGGTCACTGGGTGGTGATCATCGTGCTCACGCTCCTGGGGGGCGGAGCGGCATACGGGTACTCTCAGCTCGTCGACCCGGAGTACCGGGCGGAAGCCCAGGTGATGGTGATCCCGACTCGCGGCGAGAGCACCAGCGAACTGCTGCAGGGCTCCAACTACGTCCAGAGTCTCGTCCAGACATACACGCTCCTCGTGGTCTCGCCCACCGTGCTCGGTCCGGTCATCGAGGAGGTCGGCCTCAACGAGACGCCCAACCGGCTCGCCCGCCGCGTCGACGTCAACGTGCCGCTCAACACGGTCGTCATCGAGATCGGCGTCACCGACGCCGACGGCGAGACCGCGCAGGAGACCGCGAACGCCATCGCGAGCGAGCTCGCTGTCGCGGTTCGGGACATCTCCCCACTGGGGGCTGACGAGAAGCCCGCCGTGCGGATCGAGACCATCTCGCCCGCCCGGACGCCGACAGTGCCCATCTCGCCCAACACCCGCAACAATGTCGCTCTCGGCGCGGCAGGCGGCCTCCTCCTTGGTGTCGTGTACGCCGTGCTGCGCCGACGGTTCGCGACCCGTATCGTGAGCGCGAGCTCGCTCGGCGAGATCACCGACGTCGCGGTTCTCGGGGAGATCCCCGAGGCCGCGGACAATCAGACGCTCGCCCGGGTCATTCGCTCGCAGCCCGACGGACGCATCGCGGAGGCGATGCGGCAGGTCTCCGCGAGCCTGCGATTCGTCGACGTCGACAAGAGCCGACGGGTGATCCTGGTGACCTCGTGTTCGGCACAGGAGGGCAAGTCTTCCGTCGGTCTGGGGCTCGCGCTGACGCTCGCCGAGGGGGGACGGACGGTCCTCTTCATCGAGGCGGACCTGCGGCGCCCCAGTACCGCGCGCTACACCCAGCTCGAAGGGGCGGTGGGTCTCACCACGGTGTTGATCGGTGACGTCGAGCTGGATGATGCGGTGCAGCAGTGGGGTCGCCCCGGGCTGGACATCCTCACGGCCGGTGCGCAGCCTCCGAACCCGGGGCAGCTGCTGTCCAGTGGAGAGCTGCACAAGGTCGTCGACGACGCGCGGGAGAAGTACGACTACGTCATCATCGACACCGCGCCGGTTCTCTCCGTGAGTGACGCTCTCTGGCTCTCGACCACGGCCGACGGCACCCTGTTCGTCGTTCGCGCCCATCGCACGAAGGGGACCGAGCTCGCGCGTGCGCTCTCGTCGCTCGAGTCCACGCGGACGCCGGTCCTCGGCATCGTCCTCAACGGCATCCGCGGCGCGGCGAAGAGCCCGTACTATACGGACGAGCGCCCTCGCGGGCTGCGTCCTCGGCTGAGCCGCCGCGGCGCCCGAGGCTGAGGCCCCGTGAACTCGCTCCTGGCGCTCGGCGCCCGCGCGGCCACCATGGTCGTCTCCCTCGTCTGCGGTGTGATCACCACCAGGATGATCCTGGGCGAGACCGACGTCGAGCACTACGCGCTCTATACACTGCTCATCACGATTCCATCGCTGCTGACGTTCACGGACCTCGGCAGTGGTGCGGTGCTGGTCAATGCGGTGGCGACCAGCGAAGACGTCCGCACGGACCGCAAGCTGCGCCTTCAGGTGACGTCGGTCGGACGGATCCTGCTGCTCTTCGCCTCCGGCCTCATGATCATCAACACCGTGCTGCTCGTCAGCGGGGGATGGCGCGTGCTGTTCGGGGATGCGGGAGCCATCCCCGGGGCTCCCCTCGCCGCCTTCCTGTGCATCACGCTGTTCAGCCTCACGGTGACCCTCGGCGTGTGGTTCCGGATCCTGCTGGGACAGCGCCGCAACCACCTCGTCATCCTCGTGCAAGGCCTCATCTCCCCCCTCACGCTCGGCGGCGTCTGGCTCCTGCTCACCGTCGGAGGCCGGGCCTTCGACTCCTTCCTCGCACTCGCCTCGTACGGCGCCTCCCTGATCACCGCCGTCATCGGGTTCACCCTGGTGACGCGTTCGACCGCGCCTCTCATCCCCGACGCCCTCCGCGTCCTGTTCCGATGGCGGCGTGTGCCCGGCGTGCGGGTGATGGACGTGGGGTGGCCGATGCTGGCGCAGATGGTCACGTATCCCATCGCCGTCGGCTCGCAGCGGTACGTGCTCGCCCAGTACGGCACGCCGACCGACGTCGCGGAGTACGGTGTCGCAGGCCAGGTGTTCTTCGCGCTCAACGGGTTGGTCATGGCCGCAGGGGTGGCGCTCTGGCCACAGTTCGCGCGGCGGCGGCACCGCGGCGAGCTCACGCGCGGGCCGTATCTGCTGTCCCTCCTCTTCGGCGGTGCTGTGGCCATGGCTACGGCGCTCGTCTGGGTGATCGGTCCCTGGCTGTTCGACTTCATCACGCGCGGCGAATTGGAGGTCCGCCCCTCGACGATCCTCGCGTTCGGCGCCATGATCATGCTGACGGCCGCCGTCTATCCCCTGGGCATGTTCATCATGGACAAACCGGGTATCCGCTTCCAGGTCGTTCCGACGTTGGCGATGGCGGCGCTGAGCATCGTGCTGTCGGTCGTGCTGACACCGCTGCTGGGCATCATCGGGCCGCTGCTCGGCGTAGCGTTCGCGCTGACCGTCTGCCAGCTCATCCCGTACGCCATCTACATCCACCGCCACCGTGGGCGCCTGCTCGCTTCCGACCGCGCCCACGATCCGGCGGCCGAAGACGATCCGGCCTCCGCAGGCCAGCCGGGTTAGCCGGTCCACTCCTCGGCTCGGCGATGCGCGCGCCTCGCCGAGTCGTGGAACGACTCCCCGCGCGCGATCCGCAGCGCCAGATCCTCGTAGTCTTCGGCGACGGCGTCCCACGTGAAATCATCGGCGGCGCGGGTCCGGGCGGCAGCTCCGGCTCTGGCCACGCCGTCCGCGTCGGCCTCGGCGGCGGTGATCGCGGTGGCCGCCTGGGCCGGGTCCGAGAAGTACCAACCATGGCCGTCGAGGACCTCACGGTTGAAGACGACGTCGTACGCGATCACGGCCGTGCCGGCTCCCATGGCGCGCAGGAGCGACGGGTTCGTCCCCCCGACGGAATGACCGTGGAGGTAGGTGAAGGCGTGGTGGTAGAGCGCGTCGAGAAGGTCTTGGTCGTACACCGCGCCGAGGAGGCGGATTCGGTCGTCCGCGGCCGCGAGGTCGTCGATGGCCGCGGTGTAGTCGGCGGCATAGGGGGCGGAGCCCACGACCACGAGGGGCTTCCCGGCCGCAGACGCGGCGTACCCCTCGACGATCTCACGGACATGGTTCTCGGGTTCGAACCGCGCGACCACGAGGTGGTACTCGCCGGGCTCGAGGCCGAGCGCGCGGATGCCGGCCACCGGTGCGTCGTCGAGGAGAGGGGCGCCGTAGCGGATCATCTCGCTGGCCACGCCGAACTGGTGATCGTAGTATTCGGCGATTCCGGGAGCGTCGGCGATGATCGCATCGGCCGTCCGCACGCCGAACGACTCGGCCCAGCGATAGTAGGCCTTTCCACGGGGCCCCCACTTCGAGCGTCGCCACTCGAGTCCGTCCATGTGGAGCGCGACGGGGATGCCCCGGGCGCGCAGCAACGGGAGGAACGGCGAGTTGGCGGCGTTGAAGACGAAAGCTGCGTCGGGACGGGCCCTGGTGACCGCGTGCGCGGTCGACAGCGCGGTGTGGCTGAGCGTCTCGAGCGCTTTGTGCCGTACCGCCGGCAGGGTCACCCTCCGCATGCCCAGGTGTACGTCGCCCGCGGTGCCGGCATCCCGCCCGTACACCAGCACACGGTGTCCCCGGGCGACGAGCCGCCGCCCGACCTCTTCGACGGCCGTCTCGAATCCTCCGTATGCGGCGGGGATTCCGCGCGTGCCGATCAGCGCGATGCGGAGCGAGGGAGAGGGGGACGTCGCGGCGGAGTGCATCGGAACAGTATGCCCGAGCCTTGATCGCCGAGTGCGGGGGCTAATCTGGGGCGGTGTCGTCAGAACCTTCCTCGGACTCATCCCTCGCCTGGGGCTTTCCTGCCGAACAGTCGGTGAGCGCGTGGGAGCGCCGTCACGCGGCAGGTGAGGTGCCGAGCGCCTGGCAGTACGGCTTGGACGGCCTGCGCGCGTTCGCGCCCGTCGACGTGCTCGACCTGCCGGCGCCCGGACGGGTGGCGCGAATGCGGAGCCGCGTCGGCCTCGGCCCGCGCCCGGTCGACGGCCGCGCCTTCACCTGGGACGAGAACGCCGCCTTTCGGATGCAGGTGCGGCGTCCTCGGCGGAGCTTCGCGTCAGGCGTCATCTGGCTGACCGACATGGTGGAGCGGGGCCACGTTCCGCAGCGTCTGATCGAGGTGCTGCAGAGCGCGGACGATCTGTGGGTGCTGAGCCGGGGACAGGTCGAACCGCTCCGGGCAGTGATCGGGGCCGGAGGGCCACGCATCACCGCCGTTCCGTTCGGAGTGGACGCCGACTTCTTCCCGCCGCGTCCCTACCCGGAGCGGCCGCGCATCGTGAGCATCGGCAACGACAGGGATCGTGATCCGCAGACGCTCTTCCGAGCGCTGGAGATCGTCCGGGCGCAGCGGCCCGACGTGGAGGCCGTCGTGCAGACATCGGCGACCGGCGCGCCGGACGGCGTCCGTGTCGTCGAGCGCATGAGCCATCGCGATCTCCGGGACCTGTACGCGACAGCGACAGTGGTGGCGACGGCAACCCGACCGAATCTTCACGTGTCGGGGATGACGGTGACTCTGGAGGCACTCGCGACCGCACGACCGGTCGTGAACACGGACACGCCGGGGATGTCGCAGTACGTCGAGGAGGGAGTGACGGGCCACCTCGCTCCGGTGGGAGACGCCGAGGCGCTGGCCGATCGGCTCCTGTCCCTCCTCTCGAACCCGGCGGAGGCGGCACGGATGGGGCTCGCCGGCCGCGCGGCGGTCGAGTCGTCGTTCACTACGGCGATCATGTGCGCCCATCTCGCGGAGATCCTGGTGCCCACCGCGGATCGCACGGCCATCGGGTCCTGAGGTCGGGTAGCGCTGCGGCGAGTGCTGCGCTATTCTAACGGCGGATGCGTCTTTGGGGGACGCGAGGGGATCCATCATCCGCCGATATTTCGGCATGTGCCTGTGGGGAGGCGCCATGCGAGTCCAGCGACTCGAGGCAATCGAACGCGACGAAGAATCGCGCGCACGTCCATTCCGTCGTCTCGCGATGGGAGTCGTCGCCGTCGTGGTGACCGCGCTCCTCGGCGCGACCATCACCGCACCGGCCGCGCAGGCGGATACAGTGCCGACCGATCCCGCTCTGCCGGCGACGGTGAGCGCTGACCCGCTGCCGACGACGCAGATCAACGGCATCGTCTGGGCTCAGGCGGTGGGCGGCACCAAGGTGTACGCGGGCGGGCAGTTCACGAGCGCGCGCCCGGCGGGAGCGCCGGCCGGCACCAACGAGACGCCGCGATCCAACCTCCTCGCCTACGATCTCGCAACCGGTGTGCTCGACACATCCTTCGCCCCCCAGGTCAACGGCCGCATCCTCGCCGCGGCGGTGTCGCCCGACGGCTCGCGGCTGTACATCGGCGGCGGCTTCACCGCCGTCAACGGTCAGAACCGCTACCGTCTGGCGGCCTTCGACACGGCCACCGGCCAGCTGATCGGCAATTGGACCCCCGGTACCAACACGATCGTGCAGGGCATCGTCGCCACCGATACGACCGTGTACGTCACGGGGGAGTTCTCGAACATCAACAACACCGCACGTACCGGCGTCGCGGCCGTGAGCGCGTCGACCGGTGCCGTGCTCGACTTCAACCCGGTCCTCGCCGGCGGGTACGGCGTCCGCTCCGTCGTGGTGTCCCCCGATGCCTCGAAGGTGGTCATCGCCGGCTCGTTCACGTCCACCAACGGGTCGACCAACCCGGGTCGCGGCATGGCCGCGCTCGACGCCTCCAGCGGAGCCAGCCTCCCCTGGGCGATCAACAGTGTCATCCGCAACGCCGGCACCGGCGCCTCCATCTATTCGCTCGCCTCCGACGGGGACAGCGTCTACGGCAGTGGGTACGACTTCGGAGGATCGAAGACGGAGGACGACTTCGAAGGCGCGTTCCGCGCGCGCTGGAGCGACGGCTCGATGGTGTGGATGGAGGATTGCCACGGCGACACCTATTCGGTGTACCCGACCGGGGGTGTGCTCTACACGGCGGCGCACTCGCATTACTGCGGCAACATCGGAGAGTTCCCGCAGCTCGACCCGTGGAGCTTCAACTTCTCGCTCGCGTTCGACAAGAACCCGTCGGACCGCACCATCACTCCTGACATCTACGGGTACCGCAGCTTCACCGGCAACCCGGCGGCCCGTCTGCTGCACTGGTACCCGACGTGGCAGCCCGGCACGGTGTCCGGCATGAATCAGGCCGCATGGTCGGTCACGGGCGGTGGCGACTACCTCGTCTACGGCGGTGAGTTCACGGCCGTGAGCGGTAGCGCACAACAGGGACTCGTGCGCTTCGCGAAGCCCGGGACGGCGCCGAACAAGATCGGTCCGACCATCAAGGGCGGCGCCTACCAGATCAGCGCTCAGTCTTTCCGCGCGGGGCAGGCACGCGTCGCCTGGTCCGCGAACTACGACGCCGACAACGCCCGCTTGACCTACGAGGTCTTCCGTCGTGACCTCGCGCAGCCGATCCACACGACCACTGCCGACTCCACCTACTGGGTGCGACCGCGGCTCACGTACTCCGACACGGCGGTGACCGCCGGCCAGACATACGAGTACCGGGTCAAGGTGACCGACCCCAACGGGAACACCACGACGTCCGACTGGACGCCGGTGACGATCGCGGCCGCCGGGACCTCGAACACGTACAACGAAGCCGTGCTCTCGTCCTCGCCGAGGTATTACTGGCCCATGAACGAGGCGTCCGGTTCGTCCGCGACCGACTGGATCTCCGGGAACGACCTCACGCTGTCCGGAGGGACGACCCGTGGCCAGGCGGGCCAGGTCGTCGGTGAGACCTCGGCCTCCACGGCCTTCAACGGCACCGACGGCACCTCTGCCAGTTCGGTCTCCGAGGTCGGTCCTGACGAGTTCTCGATCGAGGCATGGTTCCAGACGACCAGCACGAGCGGCGGGAAGATCGTCGGCTTCGGCAACAACGCCAAGGGGCTGTCCGGAAGCTACGACCGGCACCTCTACCTGAGCAATTCGGGGCAGGTCACGTTCGGCGTGTACCCCGGGACTGCGCGGACGCTCACCAGCGGGGCCGGTCTCAACGACGGCAAGTGGCACCACGTGGTCGGCACGATGAACAGCTCGGGCATGGTGCTGTACGTCGACGGCGTGCGGGTGAGCTCGCGCTCCGACACGACGACCGGTCAGAGCTATTCAGGCTACTGGCGCATCGGCGGGGACTCCCAGAGCGGCTGGCCGTCCGCGGGGTCGTCGAACTACCTCAACGCCCGCATCGCGGACGTGGCCGTGTACGGCAGTGCGTTGACCCGTGACGCGGTGGATGCGCACTGGGTGGCTTCTGGGCGCACGTCGTCGCTCCCCGCTGCGCCCGCAGACGCCTACGGCAAAGCCGTGTACGACCTCGACCCGACACTGTACTGGCGCCTCGGCGAGACCAGCGGGACGGTCGCGAAAGACTCGGGCCGCGACGGAAGCACCGGGACGTACCAGACCAGTGGGTCGGCCACGATCCAACGAGGCCAGACCGGAGCGCTGTCCGGCGTCGCGGACCAGGCCATCCGGTTCACGTCCTCGAAGCTGTTCTCCAGCTGGAACAACCGCCAGACGGTGGTGAGCGCGCGGCAGTACCCGTCGCCGAACACCTATTCGATCGAGACCTGGTTCAAGACCACCTCGACGGGCGGCGGCAAGCTGATCGGCTTCGGGAACAGCAACTCCAACAATGCCAATCCCAGTTCGAACTACGACCGGCACATCTACATGAACGGATCGGGACAGCTGAAGTTCGGCGTCTACAACGGGGGGTCATACGTCCTCACGGCGCCGGGCACCTACCGTGACGGGCAGTGGCACCATGTCGTCGCGCAGCAGTCGGCGGCAGGGATGCAGTTGTTCGTGGATGGCGTGGAGGTCGCTTCGAACGCGCAAGCGGGTGCCGACAACTACAACGGCTACTGGCGCGTGGGCGGCGACACCACCTGGGAAGGGGATCCCTTCTGGGTCGGCACGATCGATGAGGCGGCGGTCTACTCAGCGCCCCTGACGGTCAGCCAGGTGTTGCAGCACTATCAGCTCGGCGACACCGGGGAGCTGAACCAGCTGCCGACGGCGCAGTTCACCGCGGCGACCTCGGACCGGTCGGTGGCTTTCGACGCCTCCGCCTCGAGCGACCCTGAGGGTCCGATCGCCGGCTATGCGTGGGACTTCGGCGACGGCCACACCGGAACCGGTGTCGCGCCTACGCACGAGTACGACACGGCCGGCACCTACACGGTCACCCTCACGGTGACCGATGCCGGCGGGCTCGCGTCCACCGTCGCTCATGACGTGACGACGCGGAACCCGAACGTGCCTCCCACCGCCGCGTTCACCGAGAAGGTGGAATTCCTCTCCGTGGCGGTCGACGCATCCGCGAGCGCGGATACGGACGGCACGATCACGGCGTACGCGTGGAATTTCGGCGACGGTGCCTCGGCGACAGGGGCCACGGCGACGCATGACTATGCGGCTTCCGGAACCTACACGGTGTCGCTCACCGTGACCGATGACCGCGGTGCCTCATCGACCGAGACGAAGACGATCGCTGTCGAAGCTCAGAACGTGCCGCCCAAGGCTGTGGCCAACGTGGTGCGCGCCGCGGATGGTATGTCGATCTCCGCCGACGGAAGCGGCTCCACCGACACCGACGGCAGCATCGTGTCGCACGCGTGGGATTTCGGTGACAGCACCACCGCGACGGGAGCGACGGCGACGCACACCTACACGACAGCGGGAACCTACACGGTCACGCTGACGGTCACGGACGACGACGGCGCAACGCATCAGGCGACCGCATCCGTCGCCGTCGCGCCGGCGGCCACGGAAGAGGTCATCGCCCGAGACGCGTTCGAGCGCACGGCGTCGTCCTCGTGGGGCTCCGCCGACGTCGGCGGCGCCTGGACGGTGTCCGGAGGGGCGGCGGCGTTCTCGGCGGGGGATGGCGTGGGACGGATCTCCCTGTCTCCTGCCGCCACGCGAGAGGCTCGCCTCGCCGGGGTCTCGAGCACGTCGACGATTACCTCGTTGACCATCGCCTCGAGCAACGCGACCAACGGCGGAGCCTTCAACCTCACGGTGAACGGTCGTCAGGTCGGCAACGACGTCTACTCGGGACGCGTGAAGATCGAGGCGAGTGGCGCGATCCGTCTCTACCTGCTGCGCAACGAGACGGCGATCGGCAACAGCGTCGTGATCCCCGGTACGTACGTGGCGGGCGAGAAGTTGTCGGCTGTGCTCACGGTACGCGGAACGTCGCCGACCACGCTCGCGCTGAAGGTCTGGCGAACGGGGACGACGGAGCCGGCGAACCCGCAGCTGCAGGGGACGGACTCCACTGCCGCTCTGCAGACAGCGGGTGCGGTCGGCGTGAAGATGGCGATCAGCTCGGTCTCCTCCGTCTCCTCGGTCTTCTCGGTGGACGACTACAAGGTCGTCACCGGGGCCGTGGTCGCTGCGCCCAACCAGATCCCGACAGCATCCTTCGTCTCCTCGACCTCCGCACTCAGTGCAGCTGTCGACGCTGGCGGATCGAGCGACGCGGATGGGACGATCGCGTCCTACGCGTGGACGTTCGGGGATGGCGGTACCGCGACGGGAGTCACGGCATCGCACACGTATGCGGCATCGGGGACGTACGACGTCACCCTGACGGTGACCGACGACGACGGCGGAACGCACTCAGTCACGAAGCCGGTCACTGTGACCGCGCCGGTCACGCCGCCGGACCCCACAGGGCCGACTCCCCTCGCGACGGATGAGTTCGACCGGGCGACGACGGGAGGCTGGGGCAGCGCCGACCTCGGTGGCGCGTGGACGCTGTCGGGAGGAAACGCCGCATTCAGCACGGCAGGCGGAAAGGGCGTCGTGTCCCTCGCGCCGTCGCAGACGCGGGAGGCGCGACTGGCGGTGACCGGTACGAGCACGGTGCTCGATGCCCTCTTCTCGTCGGATGTCGCCTCGACCGGCGGCACCGCGAGCATCACGCTGCTCGGCCGGACCGTTGGGGCATCGACATACTCGGCGCGCGTGCGACTGGAGCCCGCCGGCGTCATCCGGCTGTACCTCCTCCGGAATGAGACGGCGATCGGGAACAGCTACGTTCTGCCGGGCTCCTATGCGCCCGGACAGGTGCTCCACGCCCGCCTCGCGGTCAGTGGTACCGCCCCGACCAGCCTGGCGGCCAAGGTCTGGGTCGAGGGGCAGACCGAGCCTGCGGATTGGCAGCTCACGGGCACGGACGCGGTGGCGGCGATGCAGGTCGCCGGTGGCATCGGGATAAAGACGTCTGTCAGCTCGGCCTCGACGAACACCACCACGCGGCTCTCCTTCGAGCGGTTCGCCGTGGTCGTCCCGCAGTAGCATCGGACAACGGATGAGGGGCGAGGCCGGATGGCCCCGCCCCTCATCCGTTCCCGTCAGCTCCGGGCGTACGCCGGGGTGATCCGGCCGAGGGCGCCGAGAGTGCGCCCCTGGGCGAACCAGATGCGCCGCCGCAGCACGGCCTGTGCGGCACGGTCGCCGCGCGCGCGGGCGAGGACTTCTCGCAGGGAGAAGATCACAAGGCGGGCCACGCCGCCCACGAGGTGGGCGCCGCGAAGGATGATGCGCCGCGCGAGGGAGCCGTCTCGGGTGAGGAGTTCGGTACGCATCTGACCCTGTGAGATGGTCCGCCGTCGCACGAACTCGCGGGTCGTGCGCTCCGCGGGGACCTCGTCGCGGACGATCGAGTCCGCGGATGCGATGATCGCCCCGCCGGCGGCGAGCAGCGATCGCCCGAAGAGCATGTCCTCTCCGCCGGCCAGGCCGAGGCTTGTGTCGAAGTGCACTCCGAGTGACGCGACCTGCGAAGCGTCGATCAGGACATTCCCGGTCGCCAAGGCGTCCAGTCGCTGCCCGTTCCGTCGGCGTCGTCGCCGCATGAACCCACCGGCGACGATCCAGGGGTCGGTGCCCTCGGGCCAGACGTAGTCCACGTACCCCATCACGACGGCGGGACGCCCGTTTCTCGACCATGTCTCCACGAGGGCGTCGAGCCACCCCTCCAGCGGTACGACGTCATCGTCGACCATCGCGACCAGCTCGCCCGGGCGCGCCGCGTCGAGCGCGGCCTGTCGCGCCGCCGCGATCCCCGGGGTGGGTTCAGGGAGGTAGGTGACGTCGAGTTCTGCGGCGACCTCCTCCGCCGAGCGGGCGGGATCGTTGTCCACGAACGCGATGCGCATGCGCTCCGCCGAGGCGCCGGCCCCCGCCCGGATCGCCATGACGAGCGGAGCGAGGAGCTCGGTGCGACGAAAGGTCGTCACGGCGACGAGGAGAGGTCGTTCTTCGGCCTCGGGTCGCGCGGGGTTCATGGACTCAGTATGCCCCGCTCGGCTGCGCCATGACCTTCGCGGTGCGCCACATGATCTGCAGATCGTTCATGACCGACCAGTTCTCCACGTACCGCAGGTCGAGCCGCACGCTCTCGTCCCACGAGAGGTCGCTGCGTCCGGAGACCTGCCACAGACCCGTGATGCCCGGCTTGATGTAGAGGCGGCGGAACACGGTGCCGTCATAGGCCGTGACCTCGCTGGGCAGCGGCGGACGAGGGCCGACGACGCTCATGTCGCCGACGAGCACGTTCCAGAACTGCGGGAGCTCGTCCAGCGACAGCTTGCGCAGCACCTTCCCGACGCGGGTCACGCGCGGGTCGTCCTTCATCTTGAAGAGCAGGCCGGCGCCCTCGTTCTGCTCCTTGAGCGCCGCGAGCTGCTTCTCGGCGTCGGTGCGCATCGAGCGGAACTTCACCATCTTGAATCGGCGGCCGTCCCGTCCCACGCGCTCCTGGAAGAAGAACACCGGGCCAGGCGAGTCGAGCTTGATGAGCGCGCTGAGCACGGGGGTGAGCAGCGCGATCGGGATGAGCGCGACGGTGGCCACGACGATGTCGAGCGCGCGCTTGAGAAGGTGGACCCCGCCCTCGTAGGTCGGGATCTTCACCTGGATCAGCGGCAGGCCGTCGACCTGGCGCAGCGAGATGCGCGGCCCCGCGACGTCCGTCAGACGGCTGGAGAGCACGAGCTCGGCGGCGGTGCCCTCGAGCTGCCAGCTGAGCTGCTTGACGAAGTCGGGGGACCCCTCGGGGCGGCTCGCCACGATGATGGTGTCCGCCCCGAGCTGTGCCGCCGCCGCGGCGACGGTGTCCAGATCGCCCACGACCGGGTAGATGCTCTCCCCGATCCTGAGCGCGCCGGCATTGCGATCCAGCAGCGTCGTCCCCACGACGTGATAGCCGTTCTCCCCGCCCTTCTGCAGGGAGTCGATCACATACTCGACGTCCTCGGTGGCGCCGACCACCAGTGTCCTCGACGCGAACCGACCGGACAGACGCTGCCGCTGCAGCCAGCGGCGCCAGGTCCAGCGGGCGAAGAGGAGACCGAGCATGCCGACCGGGAGGGCGATGAAGAACAGCGGCTGCAGTCCTTCCCACTCCAGGAGCACGCCCGCGATGGCGGTGATGCCGAAGGCGAGTCCCGCCGCGTGCGCGACGCGACGGTACTCCGTGGCCCCGGACCCGAAGATGGCGGCGGCTCGGCTGTTGAGCGCCGACAGCATCAGGTACCAGGCGAGACCCAGCAATGCGGCGTTGCGCACGGCCTCGATCACCGCGACGCCGGAGACCAGCTGGACCATCGCCGTCAGTGCGACCGCGATCAGGATGACAGCCGCATCCGTGATCCGCAGCCGCATCCGATAGCGACGCTCCCACTGGCGGCGTCGTTCGAGCGTCGCCGACACACGCGGCGTGCTCGCCGCAGGCGTCACCGACGCGGTCGCTCGCGGTGCCGTGATCGGCGTGAAACCCGTACGAGCGATGCTCAGAGCATCCTCGACGGAAGTCATGCCGAGGCCCCTTGAGCCGTGAATGTACGCAGATAACCCCAGTGCGCCATCGTTTCCCCAGTTTTCCCCAGACCGTGAACCCCACGTTCACGGACACGTCTGCGTCCCGACCCCTCGGGTCCTGCTGATGCTTCGCGATCCCACATCGTGAAGGTCCTCGTCGTCCCAACCGACGAGGCGTGCAGCAGGCACTGCAGACGTCCAACACTGTAGCGGATCCGCTCGTCGGAGGGAAGCCGTTCCGCCGACTCGGCGAAATCCGTTCCGGAATACCGCACAGCGCCGGGCGGGCGGGGCTTCTCTTTCGCGGTGACCACGCACCAGACACCGAGCGCGCGCTTCCACCTGCGTCCCATGGCACCGCGGGACCCGGGGCAGCCCCACCGCACAGCGAGCCCGTTGGAGCTCTTCTTCGATCTCGTCTTCGTCGTGGCCGTGAGCATCGCCTCGGCCCAGCTGCACCACGCGCTGAGCCACGGGGACTTCCTCCACGGCATCACCTCCTACGCCATGCTCTTCTTCGCGATCTGGTGGGCGTGGATGAACTTCACGTGGTTCGCGACGTCGTTCGACACCGACGACTGGCCGTACCGGATCGCCACGTTCGTCCAGATGGCGGGCGTCCTCATCCTCGCCGCCGGAGTCCCGCAGGCGTTCGACGAGGGGAACTTCACCCTCCCCGTCGTCGGCTACGTGGTGATGCGCGTCGCGATGGTGGCCCAATGGCTGCGCGCCTCGCGGACCGAGCAACCGCTCCGCGGCGTCGCACTCCGCTACGCGCTCGGGATCGCGGTCGTGCAGGTGCTGTGGATCCTGTTCCTGCTCATCCCGTCCGGTCCGGTCCAGCTCGTCGCGTTCGTCGTGTTCGCGCTCATCGAGGTCGGCGTCCCGGTGTTCGCGGAGCGCCGAGGACAGACGCCGTGGCACCCGCACCACATCACCGAGCGCTACGGTCTCTTCACCCTCATCGTGCTGGGCGAGAGCCTCCTCGCCTCCGCGAATGCGATCATCGACGCGCTCGACGAGGTGGAGGCGCTCGGTCCGCTCCTCGCCATCTCGGCGCTGGCCTTCATCGTCACGGCCGCGCTGTGGTGGATCTACTTCTGGCCGCCCCACCACCGGGCCATCACGACCCTGGGGCGTTCCCTGCGCTACGGCTACACGCACTACTTCGTGTTCGCCGCGGCCGCGGCGTTCTCGGCCGGTGTCGAGGTCGAGCTGGATGTGATGACGGGGGAGAGCCACCTCGCCCCGGTGATCGCCACGTTCACGGTCTCGGTGCCGATCGCCGTCTTCCTCCTGGGGATCTGGTGGATCGCGATCCGCGACAACGCCGACCGCGTCGTCAACGCGGTCATCCCCGTCGGCGCGCTGCTCGTCCTGCTCGATCCGTTCGTGCCGGTGCCCGTGGCGCTGACGGCGACGGTCATGGTGGCGATCGTGATCGTGCTGGTGATCCGGCCGCCCGTTGCTCGGGGAACCGTCGTCACGGACGAGTGATCCGCGGCGTCACACGCTGGCGGCGAAGAGCTCCCGGCACTCGCGGCGCAGGCGCGCGATCGCCTCGCCGTCGCCGCGCAGGTGGCGGATGAGGGCGTGCTGGAGCATGCCGTCCGTGAGCGCGTACGCGAAGAGCGGCGTGAAGCGGCACGGGCGTCCGCAGAGCTCGGAGTAGCGCTCGACCACGCGCCAGATGGCATCCTGCAGGTCGGCCTCGACTTCGGCGATCGTGTCGCCGAAGCCCGATTCGAACAGAGACTGGTTGCGGAGGTCGTACCAGAGCCGGTGCAGGCGGGCGTCGTCGTGCACGCTCCTGGCGAGCTCCTCGGCGGCCCCGGCCGCCAGCTCCTCCGCGGTCTCGGCCCTCTCCAGCACGGCGAGGTAGCGGTCGCCGAGCCCGCCCTTGGATATCCGCACGGCCTCCGCGATGAGGTCGTTCTTGTCGGTGAAGTAGTAGTGCAGCGACCCGTGGGAGAGCTCCGAGTGCTGCGCGATCTCGCGGAGTCCCGTCCGCGCGAACCCCCGCTCGGCGATCGCCTCCAAGGCCGCTTCGGCCAGCGCCCGCCGGCGCAGCGCGAACTTGTCCACCCCTGCGCGTTCCGCGCGCTTGTCCGCTGTCGTCATGCTGTCCCCCGGTCTCGTCCCCTTCGGGATCGGTGCGGGCAATGCTATGGCATCTCGCCCGATCTGGACAGGTGTCCGGGAAAAACTTGACAGGTGCCAAGTGGCATGTTCCACTGGATGCGCCACGGCCGCGCATGTCCCCTGCATGACGGCCGTCTTCGTGGCCGCGCGCGCGATTCCCCCATCGCCCCGGCCCTGCGTTGTCCGCCGAGTTCTTCGAGCGCCAGCGCTGCAGAGCGGAGCGATGTCCCCGCATCCTCCGCTCTGCTCCTGACTCCACAGGAGCCCCAGGGATCACGCATAGCTTCTTGATTGTTCACCCGTCGAGCATGGGGGCAACGCCGCCGACGCTCGAGAGGAGCACATCATGAGCCGCATCCCCGAACCGACCCCCACGCCGCAGGGCCCCATGTACGAAGGACGACTGCTGGACCGCGCGGACGAAGAGGTCGTCGACCAGGGCGTCGCCTTCGACCTCCGGACGCTGATGAGCCGTCGCGGGCTGCTGATCGGCGGCGGGCTCGGCCTCGGTGCCGTCGTCCTCGCCGCCTGCGCTCCCGGCGCCACCGGATCGTCGTCGACGACCGTCACCCCCACGCCCAGCGCCACCGGCACGGCGTCGGACACGGTCACGGAGATCCCCGACGAGACCGCCGGCCCCTATCCGGGCGACGGCTCGAACGGTCCGGACGTCCTCGACGAGGCCGGGATCATCCGCCAGGACATCCGCTCGTCCATCGACGGCGGGGCCACGGCCGACGGCGTCCCGCTCTCCTTCGAGCTCCAGATCCTCGACCTCGCGAACGGCGGGGTGCCCTTCGCCGGCGTCGCGGTCTACGCGTGGCACTGCAACGCGCAGGGGGAGTACTCGCTGTACTCGTCCGGGCTCGAGGACGTCTCCTATCTGCGCGGGGTGCAGGTCGCCGACGACGACGGCAAGGTATCCTTCACCTCCGTCTTCCCCGGGTGCTACTCCGGGCGCTGGCCGCACATCCACTTCGAGGTCTATCCGGATGCGACCGCGATGACCGACGCGTCGAACGCGATCGCCACGTCCCAGCTCGCGCTGCCCGAGGACGCCTGCAGTGCGGTCTATGCGGAGACGGCGTACTCCGGATCGGCGGACAATCTCGCCCGGATCTCCCTGACCTCCGACAACGTCTTCGGCGACGACGGCGGGGTGTCGCAGCTCGCCCCGACGACGGGGAACGTCACCGGCGGATACACCGCGACCCTCGTGGTCGGCGTCGACACGACGACCACGCCGAGCGCCGGCGCCGCGCCCACCGGTGACGGTGGTCGTCCCCCCGGAAGCTGAGGCTCTCGGCGCGTGGTTCGTGGATCTGCTAAGCTGATCGTGCAACGTGTGCGTTTCGCCCCCTCTCGGCCGCCTCGTCGCCACTGATCAGGGCCATCCACGGACCACGCACATCGACGCGCGCGGAATCCGCCCTCGGTCTCTTCACGCGCGGAGCGCCACAGCGCGCCCGCCCCACAGCAATGAGCATGAGCATGAGTACCACCACCGTCCCTTCCTCCATCCCTCTCACCTGGAAACAGGCCGACGTCGACGTGCACGTCGCCACCCGCAACGGTGAGTTCGCCGGTTTCGTCGAGTTCGACGGATCCGCGCACCGGCTGCGCGACGAGCGCGGCACCGACCTCGGGTCGTTCCCGTCGCTCGACGACGCCTTCCGTGCGCTCGCCGCCGCGCAGCAGCCCGCCCGGCCGGCGGCATCGCCGGCCCTCCCTCGGACGCGCGGTCGGCGGCCGCGTCGAGCACGGGCCTGAGTCGTATGCCGCCTCGCGTATGCGAGCGCGGTTAGTGTGGCCACAGCGATCGGCAACCGCCCTTGGCTTCTTCAGCTCAAGGGCTCCCGATCGACAGGAGAGCATCATCTCCCGCACATCCTCCCCGTCCGTCACCGCCACCCTCGGCCCGGTGCGTCAGACCTACGCCGGGAACGCCGAGTTCCCGCCTCTCACCCGGGCGTACCGGGACGTGCAGCAGGTCGTGAAGGAAACCGGGCTCCTGCAGCGCACGCCCGTGTTCTACACGCTGGTCGGCGCGGCGCTGGTCGTCGCCTTCGCCGGCTGCGTCGCGGGCTTCCTCCTCCTCGGGGACAGCTGGTTCCAGCTCCTCATCGCCGCCGCCCTCGGGATCGTCTTCACGCAGGTCGCCTTCCTCGCCCATGAGGCGGCGCACCGCCAGATCCTCTCCACGGGACCGGCGAACTTCCGCCTGGCCCGCGTGCTCGCCGGCATCATCGGCATGAGCTACCACTGGTGGGACTCCAAGCACACCCGGCACCACGGCAACCCGAACCAGGTCGGCAAGGACCCCGACATCCAGGTCGACACCATCTCCTTCCTGGAGGAGGATGCGGCGCAGTCGCGTGGCATCGTCCGGCTCATCACGCGCACGCAGGGGTGGCTCTTCTTCCCCCTCCTGACGCTCGAGGGGCTCAACCTGCACTACCTCGGCCTGAAGCACCTGATGACGCGGAAGAACGTGAAGGGACGCTGGACCGAACTCGGTCTCATCGTCCTCCGGTTCGCCGTCCTCCTCGTGCCGCTGTTCCTCCTGCTCCCCGTCGGGATGGCGTTCGCGTTCCTGGGCGTGCAGCTCGCGGTCTTCGGCGTCTACATGGGCGCGTCCTTCGCCCCCAACCACAAGGGCATGCCGGTCATCGCCCCCGACGCCAAGCTCGATTTCTTCTCGAAGCAGGTGCGCACGTCGCGCAACATCCGCGGCGGATGGTGGGTGACGGGGCTGATGGGCGGCCTCAACCACCAGGTCGAGCACCACCTGTTCCCGAACATGTCGCGGCTGCACCTGTCGAAGGCACGCGGCATCGTGCGCGACTACTGCGCCGCCAACGGCATCCCGTACACGGAGACGAGCCTCGGGCAGTCTTACGCGATCGTCATCGCCTACCTCAACCGCGTGGGCCTGGCGGCGCGCGACCCGTTCGACTGCCCGGCGGCGGCACAGCTCCGCCGCGCCTGAGCACACGGATACGACGAAGGGGCGAGCAGACACCTGCTCGCCCCTTCGTGTCTCTGCGCGGGATCAGCGCTTCGAGTCGTCCGTCTCGATCACGTCGATCGTGATCTTCTCCAGGGGGCGGTCGTCGTCGAACTCGTCGTCGAGCACCTCATCGCCGCGGAAGGTCTCGACCGACGCCTCGACGACGTCGTCCTCGATGTCGTCGTCGTCCTCGTCGATCGTGGCCTCGGTCACCGCGATCTCGGTGGGAAGGCTGTCGTCGCTGAAGATTCCGTCCGGGCGGATGAGCTCGCGCACCTCGGCCATGAAGCTCGTGAGCTGCTGCTGCTGCCACCGCAGCTGACGGGCGCGGTCCTCGGCGTCGCGGAGGACGGTGGAGGTGTGTCCGGTGACCGCGTCGACGATCTTCTGCGACTTCACGCGGGCACGCTCGAGGATCTCCCTGGCGCGCACCTGGGCGTCGGCCTCGATCGCCTGAGCCTGCGAGCGCATGAGCTTCTCGTAGCCGTCCGCCTTCGCGGAGATGCGCTGCGCGTGCTCCAGCGAGGCCGTGACCTGCTCGTTCGCATCGGTCGTGATGCGCTCGGCGTGGGCGACGGCCTGGTTGTGCAGCACGAGGAACTCCTGCTGCGCGTCGTCCTGACGACGGGTGAGGGTCTCCTCGAACTCCAGCACGCGGGCGTTCATCTCACGGACCTCGCGCTCGGCGTCCGCACGCAGCTGCGTGGTCTCGCGCGTGACCAGCGAGCGGAGCGCGGCGGCGCCCTTCTCTGCCTCGGTGCGGATGGCGGTGGCCTCCTGGGAGGCCTGGCTGACCTTCTCCGCGGCGTGCGCCGCCTCGCGCTCGATGCGCGCCTCGTGGGCCGTGTACTCGGTCTCCATCTTCAGCCGCACCTGGTCGGCGTCGCGCTGCGCCTGCGAGATGATGCGCTCGGCGTCGGCCTCCGCTTCGGCACGCTGCGCGGCCACTTCCTCGCGGGCAGAGGTCATCAGGCGGTCGGCCTGCACGGCGGCGTTCTGGATGAGCACGTTCGCCTGCTCCTCGGCCACGCGCAGGATCGCCTCGAACTGCTGACGCGACGGTGCCTCCTCGCCATCGGCCTGCGGCATGTCGACGAGCTCGGAGGTCAGGGTCGCCACCTGCTGCTCGGCGTCGGAGGCCTTGGCGTTCGCGGCCGCGAGCTCCGCCTCCAGGGCTTCGCGGGCTTCGCGCTCTTCGGCCTTGATGGCCTCGACGGACTCGGCCTCGCGCGCCTTCGCCTCGGCCAGCTCGTCGGCCGCCTGCTGGAGCTGCGTGCGCATCGACGCCAGCGCGGCGTCGACCTCGTTCTTGTCGTAGCCCCGGAAGCCGATCGTGAACGCCGAGGTGGACGAGGAGGACGACTCGCGCGGAGTGGTCTCGATCAGCTGATCGAAGAAGTCCGGCGACCGGTCGTCGTCGCGGGGGGTGCCCGAGGAATCGCTCATGGGTTCAAGCCTTTCTGGCGTGTCCGCGACACGAAGCGGTCTTCGTTTCCGTGGACGGGTTCGCAAGCACGGGGAAGGAGGCCCCGGCGTGCACCGCGTCCGGGTCCTCATCGGAGTCCCTGCGGGGCGCGGCGCGCGTCTAGCCTAATTGCGTCGCCTGTGAATCGTGACCCCCATTTGCACGGGCAGGCAGCGGCACGATCAGGCGCGGCGGAACCAGCGGGCGTTGCGGTCGTCGAGCAGGTCTCCGCGCTCGAACACGGAGACGGGTCCGTCGCTCACCTCGATCCGGCGCGCTGCCGCCTCTCCGGTCACCCTTTCCCGCAGCTCCCGCCACAGCGGCGCGGTCTGCGGGAAGCCGAGGTAGTCGCGGAACGTCTCCACGCGCAGGAGAGTCCCCTCGGCGTCGGGACCGAGCCGCACGACGGTGTCGTCCGGTTCGACGAAGCGGATGCCGACGGTGCCGTCGTCGAGGATGGCGTAGGCCTTCTCGTGCCCGGCGACCGCCGCGTGCAGGAGCGCGGCCGCGACCTCCGGCGGCGCCTGGATCCGGAGCGTCGTGCCGAGCTCGGTGAGGAGCTGCGTCATCCGCTCTGCGGTGAATCGCGCGCCCGCGCGGGCGCCGGCCGCGGTGGAGCTGCGTCGCACCCATCGAGGGAGGAAGGCCGCGCCGACGAGGAGAGTGATGATGACGACGACGAGAACGACGGTGAGGACGGAGTCCATGGAGACGACCTCCCGGCCGCGCGTCAGCGCGGGCCGGACAGGTGATCGAGGACCAGTTCGCCGGAGGCGTTGAGGGCCTGCATGATCTCCTGGATGCGGTGCGGGTCCACCGTCGGCGGCTCGGCGTCGTCGAACCCGAACTGCAGCGGGATGGCGGGATGGATCCACACGCTCGCGCGCCGGTCGACGCCCCCCTCGACGGGCCGCCAGGTCATCATGAAGCTCTCCTGCCGGCGGAGCTTCGTGCCGATGACGATCTTCAGATGCGCGAGCGTCTCGTCCTCGATGAGGATCGGATCCGAGTGCCCGTCGTACCGGAGTCTTCCCATGATGCTGACGGTACACCCGAGCGCGGGGGCGTACGGATCCTGTGCGTCCGCGCCGGTCGCGGAGGGCATCCCGGCCGACCGGGGGAGTGGCGTTCGCGTCGCGGAGGGCCCGCTCTTGGTACGGTGACCGCGGGAGACAACCTGTCCTGGGGCCCGCAGACCAAGAGAGAGCTTCGAGATGACGCGCACGTCCCGCTGGCGCCGGGGCCGGATCGGGATCGTCGCCGTGCTCGCGATCGTGGTCGGCGCGCTCGTCCCCGCTTTCTCCACGGCTGGCACCGCGACCGCCGCGTCCGACGGCTACATGGTCTACCCGGCGTCCGGCAACATCCAGTCGAAGGTCGGCGACGGCTGCCGGAACAATTACCGAGCGCACGACGGCATCGACATCTCCCGCAACGGCGGCACGCCCATCCTCGCCGCGTACGACGGGGTGATCAAGAGTCGTACGTCGAACGGCGGCTACGGCAACTACGTGGACGTGCAGCACGCGGGCGGATACGTGACCCGCTATGCGCACATGGCGGCTCCGGGGTGGTTCGCACCGGGAACCAAGGTCCTCCGCGGGCAGCAGATCGGCGTCGTCGGCAACACGGGCAACTCGGCCGCGTACCACCTGCACTTCGAGGTGTGGCTGAACGGCAAGGTCTACTCGCAGATCAACCAGGGCTTCACGTGTCTCTCCGACGTGACGCGAGGGGGGACCATCCCGCTCTTCTTCCCCGGTCTCGGCGCCGGATCGCCCGCCGGCGTCAGCGCCGGAGACTTCACCGGCGATGACAAGGTCGACCTCCTCGTTGTCGCGGGGAACGGCGATCTGCGGCTGCGCGCCGGCAACGGGCGCGGCGGCCTCGCCGGCCCGACCACGCTGTTCGGCAGCGGGTGGGCGAACTCGCGGCGACACATCACGCACACCGATCTCAACGGCGACGGCAATGCCGACCTCCTCGTGGCACGCTCCGACGGCGTCCTGGAGTTCTACGCCGGAAACGGACGCGGGGGCTTCCGTGGGGCGGTCGGGCTGGGCTCCGGGTGGTACAGCATGCGGCACATCGCCTCGGGTGCGGATTTCACGGGTGACGGACGTCAGGACATCCTCGGGGTCTCCGGGTCCGGCAACCTGAGGGTCTACCACGGCAACGGCAGCGGCGGCCTGACCTCCTCGCAGACGATGATCGGCGGCGGCTGGGAGAGCGTCCACTACCTCATCGCGGGAGACTTCGACGGGGACGGACGCGGCGACATCGTCGCAGTCGCGGCCGACGGTCAGCTCCTCCTCTACACCGGGGCGTCGGGCCTGCGCACGGTGCGACAGGTGGGCGTGGGCTGGCAGGAGTTCACCGAGGTCACCGGAGGCGTGGACTACAACGGCGACGGGCGCGCCGACCTGCTCGCGCGCACCCCGGCCGGACAGCTCTACCTCTATCCGGGGAACGGGAACGGCGCCTTCGGCGCGCGAGTGCTCGTCGCCTCCGACGCCGCGGACTACCTCGCGATCGAGTGACCGGCCGGAGTCGAGCACTCCGGGGCGCGTATCGTGGGCGCATGGCCGCGGGGACGTTCGACGACATCGCGGCAGCGCTGTATGCGGGGCCGCCGGAATCGTTCACCGCCAGCCGGAACGCCGCGGCGAAGGAGATCGAGGACGCTGCGCTCGCCGCGGAGGTGAAGGCGTTGCGGAAGCCGTCGGTCGCCGCCTGGGTGGTCAACGTGTTCGCGCAGGAGAGGGCCGCCCAGCTCGGGGAGGCCCTGGCGCTGGCCGCGGAGCTGCGCGAGGCGCAGGAGGACCTGGATGCCGGAGCCCTGTCCACGCTCAGCAGGCAGCGCCGGGCTCTGACCCGGCGGCTCGCCGAGAGTGCGGCGGACCTCGCGGGGTCCCGGGGCGAACGCGTCACGGCGGCCACGCGGGACGCCGTCGAGCAGACGATCTCCGCGGCGTTCTTCGATCAGGATGCCGCCGCGGCCGTCGCGTCCGGACGACTCGTGAGGGCTCTGGAGCCGTCGGGGACCGCGGACGACGTCCGCGACGCCGTGGCCGGCACCCTCCCCACCCTGCAGCCGCAACCCCCACGCCCGCGGGACGAACTGCAGGAGCGGCGGAAGCGGCGGGACGCGGAGCGACAGGTAGCCGCGGCGGAGAAGGCCCTGGCCGCGGCGGAGCGGGCACTCACCAAGGAGGACGAGGCGGTGCGGGCACTGAGCGACCGCGCCGAGGAGCTCGCGGACGGCATCGCCGAGGTGGAGGCGCAGCTGGAGAAGCTGCGTCAGGAGGCCGACCGCGTCGAGCGCGACCGTCCCGCCGCGGAGCAGAGGCGCACGGCGGCCGCGGAGAAGCGGGACGCCGCTGCCGAGGCTGTGGAGTCGGCGCGCGAGGCCCTCGACGACCTCTGAGCGGACCTCAGCTCCGGGCGGAGGCCTTCTCCTCGTCGGAGTTCGGCGTCCATCCGAACCAGCCGTCGTCGGACGGGATGACGCTCCAGTCGCTGCAGACGAAGACGGTCTTCGCCTCGTACGCGGACGGGCCGTCGTCGAGAGTCCAGGTCGGGGCGGAGGTCCGCTCCGTCTCCACACAGTCGTCCGGCAGCGCTGTCGTGCTCGTCAGCAGAAGTACGGCGTCGTCGGCGTCCTCGATGGTCGACGTCCGGAGCGTGAGAGCGGTCGCGTCGTCCGGAACCCAGTCCGCGTCGACCGGCGTGTCCGCCCGGAAGGCGTCGGCGTCGTCGAAGGTCGTGGTCGACTGCTTGTGCACGAGACCCTCCACGGCGGCGCATCCGCCGAGCAGCAGGGTGCCGCCGAGGAGCAGGGCGGCAGCGGGGAGGAGGTGTCGTCGTGTCATACCTCCACTCTGCGGGCGCGGCTCGCGGGCGGCGTCCGTCGGGGGAGGTATCCCTGGTCACCCGAAGGAGTGATCTCTGCCGGAGGCGTCTCCGATAGCCTCGGGGGATGCGGGAAGAAGTCCTCGAGGGCGGCAATGCGAGCGGACCCGTCGTGCGGGTCGGGGACACCGTCCGCAAGGCGTGGACAGCCGCGACCCCGCACATCATCGCCTACGTGCGGGCGCTGCGGGACGGCGGCGTCGACGCGCCGGAGCCGCTCGGCAGAGATGCGCAGGGGCGGCAGATCATCGAGTTCCTCCCCGGGACGCTCGCCATGGACGCCGCGCCGCTCTCCGCCGCCGAGCTCGGTCACGTGGGCGGGATGGTTCGCCGGATCCATGACGTCTCGGCGCGGTACGTCCCTGCTGTCGACGCGATCTGGGAACCACCCCTCTCGGCGCCCGCGCAGGAGCTCATCTGCCACAACGATCTGGCGCCGTGGAACCTGATGCCCGGCGACCGCTGGGTCTTCATTGATTGGGACGGCGCCTCCCCGAGCACCCGGTCGTGGGACCTCGCCTTCTCCGCGCAGACGTTCGCGCTTCCGGATCCGACTCGGGACCCGCAGCGCTCCGCCGCCGACCTCGCGGCGTTCGTCGACGGATACGGCGCCGACGAGGAGCTGCGCGCGGTGCTCCCGGACATGATGCGCCGGCGCACGCAGGCGATGCTCGACCTGCTGCGCTCGTCCGCGGAGACGGGGCGCGAGCCGTGGGGCACCATGTACCGCACGGGTCACGGGGCGCACTGGGCGGCGGTGCTCGACTACGTCACCGCGCATAGGGGTGTGTGGCAGCGGGCGCTGGCGTGACCGTTCCGCCAGTCTGCTTCTCCTAGGGTGATCGACATGAGTGACGACGTCGGCCGCGCAGTGATCGCGGATCTGTGCCGGATCCCGAACCCGGAGTCGATCGACAGGACGACGTACGTCGACCTCGGCGGTGTCTCCCAGTTCGTCTCGATCCGCGGTCGCAGCACACGGAACCCCGTGCTCGTCGTCTGCCACGGCGGTCCTGCCCTCCCGTCGCTGCCCTCGTCGTGGGTCTGGCAACGCGGCGTGGAGGACTACTTCACGGTCGTCAACTACGACCAGCGCGCGAGCGGCAAGTCCGTGGGCTCCGTGTCCGAGGACATGGACCTCAGCGTCGACCGGTACGTCGACGATCTCGTGGAGCTGATCGCGTGGCTCCAGGGGGAGCTCGGCGTGCCGAAGGTCGGGGTGCTCGGGCACAGCTGGGGGACGGTCCTCGGGCTCGCCCTCGCCCGGCGGCGTCCCGACCTGCTGTGGGCGTACGTCGGCGTCGGCCAGGTCATCTCCGGTCCCGAGAACGAGGAGGAGAGCTTCCGCCACGCGATGCGGAGTGCCGTCGCGGACCGGAACGAGCAGGCGATCTCCGAGTTGCAGGCGCTCGGGGAGTACCCCGGTGACGAGCCGTTGACCGTCGAACGCATCGTGACCTGCCGGAGATGGGCGCAGTACTACGGCGGCCTCTCGGCGTATCGCTCCGACTTCGCGTACTTCACCGAGTCGCAGGAGCTGTCCCCGTATTACACGGACGCCGACCTGGGCCTCATCGGTGTCGGGCAGCGGGCGACCATGCCCGCGGTGCTGCCCGCCCTGCTCGGCTTCGACGCCCGCCATCAGACGGTGTTCGAGGTGCCGATGCTCCAGTTCCTCGGCCGGCACGACTGGACGACCCCCACCGGGCCGGTCGCCCGCTGGCTGGAGACCGTGACGGCGCCGTCGACGCACGTCGTGTGGTTCGAGAACTCCGCGCACCTCTGCATGTTCGAGGAACCGGGGAAGTTCCTGGTGAGTCTCGTGACCCACGCGCTGCCGCACGCGGTCGAGGCGGGGCAAAGCAAAACCCCCGCCATGTAGAAGCTAGGCGAGGGTTTCTGGGCTGATTGTAATGATCAGCCTTGTGGCTCCGACCGGCATCGATCCGGTGACCTTTCGATTTTCAGTCTCACAATTGTGTCCGTATGGACTTGCTTTCCTTCCGTCCGACTGGCTAACCTAGCCGTACGGAATCACACGGCATCGCCTGGAATCGCCAGGAAGGATGCACCTGTGGTTGCACCTTGGCCGGAAGGGAGCAGCGATGATCCGCCAGCGGAACATCCGTAGAAGACCGATGCATGTCGGAGTGATCAACCTCGAACTTTGGAGCGCGCATGGCAGAAGACTCGAAGCGCACGCAACGTGCGCCTAGCCGCGGTAAGGGCGAGGGGGCGGTCTTCCAGGACAGCCGGGGCCTTTGGACCGCCGTGCTGGAACTGCCCTCTCAGGACGGAAAGACCCGCCGCCGCAAGTACATCCGCGCCAAGTCAAAGCCGGACCTCATGGTGAAGTTCGCCAAAGCGCGTCGAGAGCTCGAGGATCGCGGGGACCTTGACACGAATGTGTTGACGGTCGAGCAGTGGTTCACCTACTGGCTTGAACAGGTCGCCGCTAAGAGGGTGCGGCCAGCAACACTGAATGGGTACAAGTCGGTGGTCAAGGCGCACATCGTCCCGGGCCTGCGTCCCGGGACCAAGCTAGACAAGATCACCGCCGCGACCATTCGGAGGGTTCACGCGTCTGCGCTGAACGCTAACGGTTCCTCCACGTACGCCCTCAACGCCCATCGGATCATGTCGGCATCGTTTGAGGTTGCTGTCCGCGAGGGGCGCTTGTTCCGTAACCCGGCCAAACTTGTTGAGGCGCCGCGTCGAGCGGTTACGTCGCTCGACGTGCTAACGAAGGACGAGGTTCGAGAGTTCATCGCCCGCGCTAGGGCGACTCCAGGTGGAACCCGTTGGATCGTGAGCGTCCTTACGGGTGCGCGGCGCGGCGAGGTTATCGGCCTTGAACGTGACCGTGTTGGCGACGTCCTCGACCTGTCATGGCAGTTGCAGCGTCTCCCTGGCGCCAGGGACGGCAACCTAGTGGCCCCGGCAGACTTCGAGTACCGCCACATTCGCGGAGGCCTGTACTGGACGCGGCCGAAGTCGAAGGCGGGATGGCGCATCATCCCCCTCGTCGAGCCACTGCGAACCTATCTCCTGGAACACCTCGAATCAGAACCCGAGAACCCTTGGGGCCTCGTGTTCACCGAACACGGACGGCCCAGGGACCCAGACCGCGACACCAAAGCCTGGAACCGATTCGTGGAGGACATCTTTCCCGGGCGCAACGTTCGGTTGCACGACTTGCGCCATACCGCCGTGGACATGCTCTACGAGGCCGGCGTCCCCGAGGACCTGATGATTGAGATCGTCGGGCACTCGACGCGCACGATGACCCGTGCGTACAAGACTCGCGGCAACATCGACCGCCTGCGCATCGCTATGAGCAGCTTCGGTGAGCTCGTCACGCCGCCGGCGGATGGGCCAGCACGTATGCTCGAAACAGGCGGGTCGTAACACCAAGCTCGTGGATAACCCGTTGTTCATCAGGGCACCACTTGTACAAGTCGGCAAGTTCGTCGGGATCGATCAGATTCTGCGCGGCGAACTTGTCGGCTTGTTTTTCGTGCTTTGGGCGATCGTCTTCATGGCCATGGGCTGCGTGTCCCACGCCATGCGCAAGGGCAGAACGTTGATGGACGGCACGAATTCGCGAGTTCACGATAAGCGTGTTGTACTCAGGCAGCCACAGCTCATGCCCGGTCCGGAGCGGTCTCGTTACGACTTCGAGGCCTAGCGAGGCGGCGTGCTCCCATGGGTCGTACGCACGGCCCCTAGGGAAGGTCTGACTCGTCCTGGTCCATGTGCTCGTCATTGATTGCTGCCTTCTTCTGGATCGCTTCCAGTTCGTCGTCGGTCATCTCAGCCGGGTTCTTCTTCTGTCGTTGATCGGCGATGCTAGCGACGGGTGGGGACACTGGCGCTTCGGGGTTGAGAGTCGGCCCGTCGGACCACCACCCTCCAAAGCCCTCCGCCCGCTCAACGGCTCGCCGAACAAGCTCCTGCGGAGTTATTCCGAACACCCTCGCGAACCTGGCGATCGCGGTGACATGGATATCCCTAGGGGCCTCGCTGAGAATTCGATTGATCGTCGACTCGCTGAGGCCCGTCTCAACGATCAGCTCTCGCACCGACTTCTTGGGCCGCAAAGCGGCCTTCTCTGCGGCGATCTGAGCGCCCATGGCCCGGTTCAAGATCGAGTCTTTGGTATCCATCCGTCCAGCATATGCGCCGTGCGAGAACTTTTCAGCCCGTATGGACACTTTTCGCTTGCCTTCTCTCCGTACGGGTGTTACCTTGTCCATATGGAAAGAAGAAGCCCCGCCCAGACCATCGCCGCCAACGTGCGCGTGATGGCTGCCGACTCTGGTTTCGCCGTTGAAGCTGTATCCGAGGCCGCTCAGGTTGCTCGGTCCAAGATCGAAGGTTCTGAAGAACTGACGTTCGTGGACGTGTGCAACCTGAGCGGCCTTTTTGGCGTTCGGCCGGAGGTCCTGTTCGAGGGAGTGTCATGAAGAGCGTTGTGAAGCTCCTGCGCGAGATTCGCGATCTGTTGATGCAGCAGAAGCAGGTTGCGTACACCATCCCGGAGGCGGCTGGCGTTGCCCGGATCGGGGTTACGAAGCTGCGGGAACACATCGCACGGGGCGAGCTTGTCCCATCATTCATCGACTCCAAGCCCGTGATTCTTCATGACGAGCTTGAGCGGTGGCTTCGCGAAAGGCCCAACAAAGCGCCCCACTGAGGCGCCGGCTAACCACCGACAACCGGTTCCCGCACCTCCCTGTCGCGGGGAGGGGCGGACGAGTGCACCCAAAAACAGGGGCACCACAACAACACATAGTCGTCTTCCGGAACCCCTTCGGGGCAGGAGATACACCGTAAGCCGATGCCCGCTCGGGGCCCGGTTGAGGAAGACGACGCTTCACAGAACACCGACTACGGGGCTCCGGGATGAGTGCGGGCCTGTTGGGTGTGGAGTTTGACGCTGATGGAGCGGTTGTTGACTCCCGCGTATAGGTCGTTGAAGACGCTTCTGGCGTTGATGGTGCGGCTGTTGACCCGCGGGCATAGGTCGTTGAAGGCGTGGCGGGTGGAGGGCATACACCGGGGTTCGAGTCCCCGGCACCCACGTGGTTGCAGGCGTGAATGCAAAGAGGTTTCCCGCGCCTGCAACCCAACTACATGAGAGGTGCACATGTCTGAACTTGTACAGCGCGACTTGAACTGGGCGCGGAAGATCACTGAGCGTCTGCGGTTCCCTTCCGCATGCACATCTGGCAAACCGACCACATCTGGTGGCTCGACACCGGACTCAACACCATCCCCCACGAAACGTGGCGGCTCGCATGGGACCACGCGGCATTCATCCACCGCATCAGAACGGAATCCCTCACATGAACATCGATCGAGCCCGCGAAACGCTCAGCCAGCGCCTCCTCGACCTGGCAACCGCAGAAAGATCCCTCAGTCCCGCTCGCATCCGCCTCGCGCAAGAAGCCGTGGCGCGGGCAGAGAAGATCCTCGTCGAAGTCACCCTGCGAGACGAGGGCGGCTGGAAGCCATGAACTGTCCCGTCTGCAAAGACACCGGACACTACCTCTACTCGCGCGACCCCGACCTCGAAGACCTCTGCACGTGCGACGCCGGCGACCAACTCAGATCACCCGGCGAAATGGCACTCAAGCTGCTCTTCAACGCCTTCAAAGGACTGTAAACACCATGAATGAAGTAATCATCGCGGGCGGATCCGTGGCCACGATGCTCCTGATCCTCGGCATCCTCATCGCAATCGCGCAGGGCATCAAGGAGGCTTTGGAGATCATCGCCATCGTCCTCGGCATCCTCGCCGGATCCGCCCTAATCGTTCTGTTCTGGGCGTGGGTAGCAGGAGCATTCGCATGACGCTCACGACGTATGCCGAGCTCGAACAGGGCTCCGAATCATGGCTGGCTGCGAGATGTGGTCTACTCACCGCATCCACCCTCGGCAAACTCATCACCCCCACCACCCTCAAAGTCGCGGACAACGAAACCTCACGCGGCCTCACCCTCCAACTCGCCGCCGAACGCATCACCGGACACGTCGACTACGTGTACCCGACCGCGGACATGCAACGGGGGACAGACGACGAACCGTTCGCCCGTGACATCTACGCCGAGCACTTCGCACCGGTCGAACAGGTCGGGTTCATGGTCCGCGACTTCGGTTCATACCGCATCGGTTATTCGCCCGATGGCTTGGTTGGTGAAGACGGGCTCATTGAGATCAAGTCGCGACGCCCCAAGGAACACCTCAAGACCGTGTTGAAGGGGTTGCCGCCACTCGAGAACGTCGCCCAGGTCCAAGCCGGGATGCTCGTCAGTGGCCGCGAATACTGCGACTACATCTCCTACAGCGCCGGCCTCCCACTCTGGGTCAAACGCGTCCACCCCGAACAGCGATGGATCGACGCCATCCACGCCGCCGCCGAGACGTTCGAAATCAACGTCACCAACATCGTCAACAACTTCACCACCGCCACGCACGGCCTACCCATGACCGAACGGCGGGCAAGCATCGAGGAGATCACATTCTCATGAGCGATTACATCGAAGACGCAATCGAAGCGGAGCTTGCCGAACGAACCGACCCGTCGCCCCTGTGGTGTAACAACCAGTTGGCGCATGGGCCGCACAGCGAACGCAATCAGTTCGACGGCATCAACTACTGCACAGGGCGAACCGATCTAAAGCTCGAGATCACGCGAGTGCTCGACGCGCGTGACTGGGAGTACGTGCCCGGATTCCTGTCTCCGGATGGACGCGCTCGGGTCTCGGCGGGGACGATCGCCCCCGGTTACGTGGCGCAGTTCATTGCGGAGGGTGGGGAAGTGCTTAGGCGAAGGGTCGGAGCATTTGAAGTTGTCACCGCCGACACCGCACCATCGGCGGATGAGGAGTAGCCGTGGATGTCAGTGACGCGATAGTCGCGAAGTCCGATCAGCTCAACGCGATCGACCTTGTGGGCCGCGATGTCACGGTCACCATCGTTGACGTCAAACCAGGCTCAGCAGATCAACCCGTACACATCATCACCGACACATACGGCCCAGCGCGCCCCTGGAAGCCATCCAAGACTGCACTCCGGGACATCGTGCAGGCGTGGGGGACCGACAGCACCGTGTGGGTCGGGCGACGCATCACCCTCTTCAACGACCCCGAAGTGCTCTGGGCGGGGCAACCAGTCGGTGGCATTCGCATTCGGGCCATGTCACACATCGACAAGGCGTTCGAAGCGAAACACGTCATCACCCGCGGCAAAACCAAGAAGGTCATGATCCAACCCCTCACCGATGCCCCCGTGGACAGGTCAAAGGTTGATGCTGCACACGCCGCCATCAACCAGGCAACCACCACCCAGAAACTCGACGAGATCGCCGCACACGCAACACGCATCGGCATCCACAACCAGGTGAAAGACGCAATCGAGACGCGACGGGCAGAACTCGAGAAGTAAACAAAATCAATACGAAACGAGGGCGCGCAACCGACCACGGATGCGCGCCCTCACCGCACCCCAGGAGACAACATGACGGTGCTCACATTCGACTGGCCCAGGCCGCCACTCAACGCAAACCAACGCCTCCACTGGGCGCAGAAAGCAAAGCTCACACGCACCATCCGCGAGACGGTCGAAGGAACGGCGCGTCGTGCATTCATGGACCCTTTCGAGCACGTCACCGTGCAGCTCACATGGGTCGTCACAGACAAACGACGCCGCGACTCCGACAACATCTACCCCACCTTCAAAGCCATGTGCGACGGCCTCGTAGACGCCGGCATCGTCCCAGACGACATCCCTGCCTACATGGACAAACGCGCACCACTCATCCGCCACGAACCCGGCGGCAAGGCGCGACTCGAACTCGAGGTCACCGCATGATGTCAGGGCCAACCGCTGGAACATGCGCCGCCTGCAAGAAGGACATTCTCGCGATCATCGATCGCCTCGGACCCGACCAACTAGGCATCCAGTTCCAGATCATCGCGAACGGCCACAACACCGTCCCTTCATGGACCAGAACCGCCGAATCAAGACGCAAACGCATCTCCGCGATCCGCACGGAATGCATCAGACAAGGACACAAGACATGCGAACTCTCCTCGACATCTGCTGCGGCGCTGGTGGAGCCGCCAAAGGATACGCAGATTCCGGGTTCAACGTCATCGGCGTCGACATCGAACACCACGACTTCCCGTTCGGCGACTTCTACATGATGGACGCGATCAAAGCGCTCGAGCAGGTAGCAGCGAACAACTTGACCTTCGACGGTCAACCCATCGACGCGATCCACATCTCGCCGCCATGTCAGCGCTGGGCGACCGGCACGAAAGACCCGGATCGTCATCCAGACCTCATCACACCCGCCCGACCGCTGCTCGACACGATCGGGCTTCCTTATGTCATCGAGAACGTGCCCGGTGCACCACTCATCGATCCCGTCATGCTGTGCGGGTCCTCCTTCTTCGACAAAGGGGAGCGGTTGGGGGTCCGCCGGCACAGGCACTTCGAGGTCAGTGCGCCGCTCCTGAATAGGCCCGCGTGTCAGCACGTCGCACAAGGGACACCGGTGGGCGTGTACGGCGATCACCCGGACAGCCGTGAGTTCTTTCGGCCGGATGGTACGCGCCGTGGCGCCAAAGCAACCTCGCTCAAGCAAGGGCAGCGCGCAATGGGGATCGACTGGATGCCCTGGATCGACCTGAAAGAAGCCATCCCACCAGCGTTCACGCGCTGGATCGGCGAACAACTCATCGAACACATCGGAGTGACAGCATGACGATCCGTGTGTATACGGAGGACAACCTGACCCCGGAAACGTGGATCCAGGACGCCGCATGCGCCCAGATCGGTGGCGACGCATGGTTCCCCGAACCCAAAGACGAAGCAACCGCCAACCACGCCAAACGCATCTGCAAGACCGCATGCCCCGTACGCGAACAGTGCCTCGAGTACGCACTACGCACACGGCAACGCGACGGCGTGTGGGGTGGGTACACCGCGAAGTCGTTGCAAGCAATCAGGAGAAGGAGCGCCGCATGAGTTACCTGACAGCACCGGGCGCGATCCCGACCACGTACCCCAGGGAAGCACCGGAGCACGTCTGCGGGAAGTGTCGCAACCCGTTCACGGTAGGCAACCCGAACTGCCCAAACAGCCGCGAGAAGGAGTGATCTTGGATTTGCACAGGGCTATCCACAGCCTAACGGGTGCGAAGTCGCCAATCTCGCGATTCTGGATTACGGAAGGGAGATCGTAATGGATGGCAGAACAATCGTCGCGGAGTCCTACCTTTCAATGCTGACTGTCGACGACCGGCACGCTGGAATGTACGTTCGGCTCGCTTATAACTACAAGGTGCCTTTCGGGAAGATCGTCTATATCACGGGCTTCGATCCGGCACTTGTTGTCCGGCTCATCGAAGGGGGCGACTGACTTGGCATGGTTCAAAGTCGACGACGGGTTGCATTCGTCCAAGAAGTTCTTGTCCATCCCCAGGCGCCACCGGTTCGCTGCTATCGGAGTTTGGACCCTTGCCGGCTCATGGTGCGCCGATCAACTCACTGACGGTCACGTCCCGGCATACATGCTTGAGCAGTGGGGAACACCGCCCGCAGCGCCGGCGGCTCTCATCGACGCGGGTCTTTGGGGCCGTACGTCTGACGGATACGAGTTCTACAACTGGCACGCGTACCAGCCACGTAAGGAAGACGTAGACGCTGAGCGGGCCGCGAGTAGGGAGCGCATGCGGGAGTTGCGAGCGCGACGTAAGCAAGGGAAACCGCAGAAAGACGCGGAAGAACAGGAACCGTTCGGGCGAACAGGTCCGAACGGTTCGGAAAACGTTCGTAACCCCGACCCGACCCGACCCGACCCGACCCCTACTTCTAAAGAAGTAGAAGGCGCTTCGCGCGGTTCACGCGTCCCAGAACCCTTCGACATCAGCGACGACATGCGCGCATGGGCGAAGGAGGAAGTGCCGCTGGTCGACATCGATAGGAAGACCATCGAGTTCGTCGACTACTGGGCGGCAATCCCGGGCCAGAAGGGCGTGAAGCTCGACTGGGGGAGAACGTGGAAGAACGGCATGCGGAAGCAGCAGGAGTTCGCGGAACGTGATGCAGGCAAGCGGCCTCCGAAGCCGCAGGTCAAGATCCCGTCGAACGAAGAGTGGATGTACAGATGAACGCAGAGCAAGCCGTTCTTGGCTGTGTGCTTCGCGAGAACCGCGTGTTCCGGGAAGCGGCGCTCATCATCCGCGGCGACGACTTCGCCGACTCGCGACTCGGGGTCCTGTTCGATCGTCTTGGAACTGCAATCACGGCAGGGGAGAAACATGACGCCCTGACGATCGAAGGTCGTTTCGGAGAGTGGGGGATTCGCGGCATCGGCCCCGATGAGCCCTGGCGGTGGCTAGACATGGCAACCGCGCCATCCCTCGTCGCCTCGTATGCGTCGATCGTGAAGCAAGACGCGATGCGGCGAACTGGCCGTACTGTCCTGCAGGACGGTTTGGCGAAGCTGGGGGATCACGGCACAGACCCGGCGCAGGTTTGGGAGGACGTAAAGTCCGGGCTCACCCGGCAAGCATCACCGTCCTTTGACACCGTAACGCTGGCCGAGGTGTTGCAAATCCCCGACGACGCAGACTGGGTGATCCCCGGGCTCATGGAACGCAAGGACCGCCTCATTCTCACCGGGCACGAAGGCCTCGGCAAGACGACGCTGGTCCGCCAGATGCTCATTCTGCCGGCCGCCGGTGTTCACCCGTTCACGTTCGATGAGATCGACCCCATCACCGCCCTAGTTGTGGATGCCGAGAACACGGGCAAGCAGTGGATGCGAGCAGCGAGATGGATGAGTGAGCAAGCGCAACGGCGCGGCATGACTGATCCGACTCAACGCATCCACATGCGCCTGTCGGGCCGCTTGAACCTTCTAGATCCGGCCGAACTCGGAGGCATTCACCAGCTCATCGACCGCCATGATCCGGACGTCGTATTCATCGGTCCGCTGTATCGCCTGGCGCTGCGGATGAACACTGACGACGACATTGCCCCTGTGATAGCTGCCCTCGATTCGATTCGAGACCGAGGGGTTGCGCTGGTGATCGAAGCTCACGCCGGTCACGCTGTTGGCGTCAACGGAATCCGCGACGTGCGTCCCCGCGGATCGTCTGCGCTGCTGGGGTGGCCGGAGTTCGGCTACGGCATCCGAAAGGACACCGAACATCAGGAATTGTACGAGTTCGTCGCATGGAGAGGAGCGCGTGAGTTGCGCGAGTGGCCAGAGAAGTTGAGGCGGGGCGGGGCGGGACAGTTCCCGTGGCACGCGGTGCAGGAGTGGTGATGTCCGAAGTGGTGGTGTTCACGAATCCGTCGTGTGTGCAATGCACAGCAACACACCGATATCTGACCGAGAAGGGCGTGGAGTTCATTGAACTGCCCGCCGAGAACCACCTGCCGCTGTTGCGGGCGCTCAACCACATCAGCGCGCCCGTGGTTCTGGCAGACGGTGACCATTGGTCTGGGTTTCGCCCGGACCGCATTGACCGAGTAATCGAAGCAAGGAGAAACAGCTAATGGCTGACATTCAGGTCCGATCCGCGTTCGTCGACAAGGTACTCGTCGGCACAGACGGCCCATGGGGACTCAAGACAAGCGAACCCCACTCCCGTAAGAACGACGCCGGCGGATACGACACCACCGGGCGCACCTTCCGAACCATCCGCGGCAAGAACATCGACTGGACCCAGTTCCAGGAGAAGGGCCGCATCGCGTTCTTCGGCCGTGAAGAGACCGTCGAGCGTGAACACGAGGGCAAGAAGTATTACGACCTGCTCGTGTGGGTTGACGGGGTTACGGTGCTGCGGAACACGGGTCAGTCTCGTCCGGCGCCCACACCCGAACCCTGGCAGACACCGGGCGCATCCACCCAGACCGGCGCATGGACAACACCCGCAGGAGGTGACGGCTTTGGAAGCCCGACCCCTTTCTGACCTGATCGCAGCACTCCGTAAGGGAGACGGCAACGGTTGCGAACGATCGAACTGGCTCATGCAGGAAGCCGCCGACGCACTCATGGCAAACCAGGGCGCGATCGTCAACAGCATCATCGAACGCACACGAACCGAGGTACCGGAGCCGAGCGCCGATGCCCGGTGCTGTGCTCACGTGAAGTGTCCGAGTGGCTCGCTCTGCTGCTGCATAGACGAGGCCCCGGGGGCGAGCGCGTGCGTTTGCTTGCCCGCAATCGCTGGGATAAGCGACGGCCCGAACGTGGATTGCCCGGAACATGGTGAGCGGCTGGATGTTGCGGTGCTCCGTGAGGCGTGGGTGCACTACACGGCAGTGGGCGCATCTGTCGAAGTGCAGGAACAGAAGGCCGCGGTCTTCGACAGATGGATTGCTGGGCCGCGGGTGGAGCCGTCCTGCGACTACGAGGCAGGCTATGCGGAGGGGTTCCATCACGGGGTTTCGACTCCGCGTGGCTCTGCCGAGAATGACCGCGAGCAGGGCGAACCGTCCGACGCGCTGCCGCCGTTGTGGCGTTGTCCGTCGTGTCCGGTCATCCTTGTCGGTCCACAGATCGACGGTGCACGTGAACACACACTTGAACACGAAAGCGAGAACCCATGACCCGGGACGTTATGGATGAGCTATCCGCAATCGACTTGAAGCGGTCCGTGATACTACGAAAGCTCGAGGAGATGAGGGGAGAACTTAAAGAACTAGAAGCGGAGCGTGACCGCTTGTGCGATGGCGTGGACTTGCCGACAGAACCAGGCTGGTATCTCACCGCCGACGAAACGCCCGCGCGGCTCAGCGAGGACGGAACATGGGACGACGGCTGGGGCAACAGCGGTCCGGACTACGGGCCCGCCTGGCATCCACAACCACTAAAACGACTGATCGTCGCCACCGAAAGCGAGAACCCATGACCGAACTATCCGATGGGATGGCCCGACTGATCGGACCATGGACCCTCACCGTAACCGTCGACAACCGCGACAGACAGCAACACTTCCCGCCCCTTGTCGACATGCTCAACGGGCAGCTCGCACCCGGAATGGAAGGCGGAAGCGGGGGAGGGCTGCCGTCAACGCGCAACATCCTCGACGTCCAATCGCTCGACCTGCTCATCCACATTCAGGACGTCACCCGGGCATGGCTGCAGGAATGGGGAGTTCAGGGCGCCGGCGAACTCAAGTTGGATCTGCGCGGATTCTGGGAACGCCTCAACACCCTGCACAACACCGGCGCAATGGACGACACCACGTTCGAACACCTCGCCTCCTACCCAGACACGTGGGCGGCGAAAGTGTGGGACCTCATTGAACCGCCAAAGACCGTCCCGCTGCGGCGAACCGAATGCCCCAAGTGCGGGGAAGGGAAAGTGACCAACGGTGAGGGCGAATCAACCGACAACCTCATCATCACCTTCCGGGTCGGGCACGAGTTCACCGCCGAATGCCGCAACCGGGAATGCGCCGCGGTGTGGATCGGCGTCAAGGGCCTTCAGGATCTTGGGCGCTCTATCGGAGTCGAAATTGATATCGACACGCTTCAGGAGGCCGTAGCCCAAATGGGCTGAAGTCTGCTATCCTGAAGGTGCTTCGGATTATTGTGTCCGAAATCCATACCTCCCACGCCTCTCAACGAAGCGCACTTGGGGGGTTTTCTTGTACCCGGCTAGTTCGGGTCGGGGTGCGTGAGGCATCCGAGCACAAGCGCCCACTGCAAGGCGCCAACCTCACAGTTGTTCCTCCCGGTCGGCTCATGGAATGACCCGTGGCGAATGGTCGGTCGAGGACAAGCCGGGTCGACGCCGGCGAAAACAGGTTGCGTGAGGCAACCCGACAAACACACGACAGCCCCACCGACCCATAGCCCCACGCTTACAGGTCAAAGCGCGCACCCCGTCGTGTCAAACGCTCGTGTCCGGGTAAAGCCGTGGCGAGCACCCCGGGGATTGGCGTAACTGGGAGCCGCGCGCGATTCAAGATCGCGTGTCCGTGAGGACGTGAGGGTTCGACCCCCTCATCCCCGACACAGCTCTAGATCAAACGATGGCGACCCAAAGCCCGTTTAGATCAAACCCTTCATAACTTCACAGTGCATGTTCACGGCTTATGCCAAAACCGGCTATGAAAGGCGACCATCGTGTCCCTCGCAGACCGCGGCGCGAAGGCAGCGCCCAGAACCAAGTTCGAAACCTGGCTCGACACCCTCAACCCCGAACATCACACCATCGTCACCGGCTGGCTCGAAGACCCCTGGTACTCCAACCAGCGCATCTCCGAAATGATCCGCGACGACGACCCCTCAGACAACTTCACCGGGTACAGGGCAAACAAGGACACCATCGCTGTCTGGCGGAAGGCACACAATGTCGATCGCGGCTAGAGCACACGCCACCGAACCCACCACCAACACTGGCAGCGTTGACGTCGGCCCGGACGGGGGAGAGTTCCGGGACATCAAGTCCGAAACCCCGATCACCGACTGGACCGACATCTTCCACCGGTTCGGCCTTGACCCCGCATCGTTCGCCATCGTTGACGACACGGTGCGCATGTCGACCTGGCAGCAGTCGAAACGCCTCGAGGGCGGCGAACGTGACGTCGTGAACCTGTACTCGTACCGGGCACAGTTCAAACGCCTCACGGGTGCTGAGGTTGACCTTCCCGCACTTTATGCGGAGGGGCGCCGGAAGCCGCGTGCACAGGTCAAGACGGCGCCCGCGAACCGGGTCACCGTGGTTGCCCTGTCTGACGTGCAGGCCGGGAAAGTTGACCACCGTGGTGGGACGCCCGAGCTCATCGACCGTCTCGCCGGGATGAGGGACAGGCTCGCCGCACACCTCAAGCAGCGGAAACCCCAGTCGACGGTCCTCGCCGAGGTGGGGGACCTGTTCGAAGGTTTCGAGTCCGGCGGCAACCCCATGTTCACCAACGACCTGTCGTTGGCGCAACAGATGGACCTCGCTGGCACCGAACTGTACAAGTTCATCGAGGTCATGCACCGCCACGGGCACGTCGACGTCATGTCGGCGCCGTCGAATCACACGGCTTGGCGGAACGGGAAACAGAACCTTGGACGTCCCGGTGATGACCTTGGCATGTTCGTTCACCGGCAGGTCGCGAAGGTCGCACACGCGGCCGGGATCGACGCGTCCTGGACGTTCAGTGACGTGTACGACGAATCGGTCACCCTCGACGTCCTCGGAACTGTCCTCGGCATGGTTCACGGTAACCAGTTCTCACCCGGTCAAGCGATCGGGTGGTGGCAGAAGCAGCAGCACGGTGGCATGCCCATGGCGCGAGCCGACATCATGCTGAGCGGCCACTACCACCATTTGACTGTCATCCCTTCCGGTCGCAACCCGAACACGGGGCGGCAGAAGTGGTGGTTGCAAGCCTGCACGACCGACAACGGTTCGTCATGGTTCCGCAACGTCGGCGGTGGCGACTCCGATGCCGGCCTCCTTGTCTTCGACATCACCGAAGACGGATTCGACTTGCAGTCCCTCACGGTGCTTTAACCCATACCTCCCACCTCCCGCGCATTTCGTCTACGCGAGTTCGACTCATTCAGAGACAACCGGCGTCGAGGAACGGTGGGCAGAACCATGTGTGTGTTTCACGACACAAAACGTTGCTGTGTCGTGAAACACACACCCTAGAACTCACGCCCGCCTAGAAAGGCACGCTCAATGGAGAGCACAAGAAACCTCATCCGTGACCTCGCCATCATCCACATGGAGGGCGAAGGATGCTGGCAGTGTGTGTGCGCCCCAGCAGGAGACGACGATGACGCCTGATTGCACGGCCACGCACCTCCTCGCTAGCCACAAGTGGGTTGTCCGCTACGGCTTCTGCGAGTGCGGCTACGAGTGCGATGCGCACGAGTGGGTACGACACGTCGCAGTCCTCACTGCCACGCTGGCTTCGAGAACCGAGGCGGCGTTTTGATGCGAAACGAGGTACAGGACTTCATCGCCTGGGCGGATCAGTCACCCGCGGTCACCTGGGCCGGAAGCCTCGGACTCAAAGAACGATGGCTCAACCGCGACAACCCCGAGTACAAGGCGATGCTGCGAATGCGGGGCGAAGATGTCGACAACTTCCTCTGATTGCACGGCCGCACACCTCCTCAACAACGACTCCCTCGACTGCCACCTCACCAACGGTCACGCCGGCCCACACAAAGGCCACGCGGTAGACGGCGACTACTGGTGGCAGAAAGAACCCACAAGGACACGTCATGAGTGAGTCCTGGTACATCCTCGAACACGACTTCATCCTCGGGCTCCTCTACAGGGCACAAGCCGACGAAAACCCCGATCTCCTCATCATCGAAGTAGAAGCCAACTGCAACACGGTCGAAGTGGAAGACGACGATGCCTAGAGTTTTATCCAATGGCGTGCGCAAGGCGGCGATTGATCTTAGCGATCTTCCCCCCGGCGCGGTCATCATTGATCAGTACGGACACGCGTGGCAATCAGCCAGGAGATATGGCACTCTAGGGTCCGCATATGCTTCTGGATACTGGTACAGGGCATACGACGGCGTGGATGCGTCGGAAGTGTCCACTTGGGACTTGGCCTGCACAGCCGGAAAGTACCGCGTTGTATGGGATGGCGCTGATGGATGAGCGTGTCGAACGGCTCTGGCAGAAAGCCGAAGACGCCATCGACCGCAACGACACCGACCAAGCCGAGGAATACCGCGTACTCGCCGGCCACATCGCATGGCACCGACGCAAAGAAGCACGCGAACTCAACCGCACACTCGCATACGCCAACAAGGACGACTGATGCGCACCCTCACATGGACCGCCACCACCCTCACCGGGATCATCCTCGCCTACATCCTCCGCCGACCCGCACTCAACTGGGCCTTCAACCACAAGACGGACCAGCCCCAAACGCCTGACGGATGGACACCGAAGATGCGCACCTGGATCAACGGGATCGAACAGTGACCACGACGTGCGCCCGATGCGGACGACCCGCAACCTACCCGGCCAGCGGGACCATCACATGCGTCTGCGGCAACCGAATCCACGGCACAACCACCGGAGCACACGCATGACCGACACCTACGTCTGCGAAGACTGCGGCACAGGCTGGAACTCCGAAGCGAGCGCCGACGCATGCTGTGTCAACGACGATCTAACCGGCTACGACCCGAGTAGGCGCCGGCTCAGTTATCGACTCTCCTACGACTGAAACTCCACACCCACACGAAGCCCTGACCACACACCGCCAGGGCTTCACCCCGTTAAGGACAGGTCAACGATGACCCGCACACTCCACACCTGCGACACCTGCAACGAACAACACGTCAGCATCCTCGCCATGCTCATGTGCTGCGACCCAGCAGCACCAGGGGACACCGACTAGAGAGAGCGCACGAGCCCTCTCAACGCCGGCACCTTCGGAAGGTCAACCCACAACCGAGTGCTGTTCGTGTACGCGCCCATGCCATTCACGATGAAGTCGCCAGCACCGATCTCATCAAGCAGCGGGGCCAACAATGCGGCCTTAGTCGCCGAGACGTACCCGATCTTCCGTCCCTCCCAGATGACGACGATCGCATTCCGGTCATGCTTGTTCGAAGGCTCCCGCCTCAGCGTGTACACGGTCCCGCCAACATCCTCCCGCAGTGCATCCGGCACATAGATCACCGTGCCCTTCACCCGCACCCGGGTACTATCCAGCCCCCTCAGATCGAACCCAACAGGTTCAGAGGCAGCGGCACGCTTGAACAGGCGCATGGTCACAACATAGCGAGGCAACCATGGTCAGGCGCAACACCGCAATGCAAGACCGCATGCGCCAACACGTCCGCCGCATCGGGGGTAACTGCCGACTCTGCGGAGAACCTTTGGACTACGACATCCCATACTTCATCCCCGGAACACGCAAACCAAACCCCGAAGCATACGTCGCCGACCACATCATCCCCATCAACAAAGGCGGACGGCACGACACCAGCAACGCACAACCCGCGCACTGGCGATGCAACAGCAAGAAACGCGCCCGAGTCGACGCACCAATCATCAAACGATCAGGCGCACTCAACTGACCAATCGAACACCGCTTCGAACCCAGGGGGAGTGCCCCCACCAACCCACCCCTGGCGGGTCTCCGGGGCTTGCCGTCTTCCCTCCCCGACATTTTTTCTTCGTTCTGCGAGGTGGTTTCGAATGGTTGTTCGAAAGGCTCCTGTGCGCGCGTTGCTCCCGGATGAGGTTCCTGAGCCCCCGAAGATCATGACTCTTGCTGAGGCGATTGAGTCGGGTGACTACTTGCAGATTCTGTTGGCGCAGCGGCGTGAGATTGCGGCGGATCTTCCTGATGAGAAGGGGCCGGCGAAGGCTGCTTTGCATCGTCAGTTGTCGCTTCTGTCGAAGGAGATTGAGGCGTTGCAGCGTGGTGGTGCTGAGGACGCGGAGGGCGGCGCGAATGTCGAGGACGGGGAGTTCGACGCCGCAGCCATCTGATCGGAAGTTGTCTGAGGTTGCGCGTCATGTGGTGATTCCGTCTGGGATTGTGACGACGGCTTGGCCTCGCGTGGTTGCTCAGTGCGCTGCGATGGGCGTCACGTTCGATTCGTGGCAGCACGGTATTGGTTCTGTGGCGTTGGGGAAGCGCAGGGACGGGAAGTATGCGGCCACTGTTGGTGGGGTCGTGTTGTCGATCCCGCGTCAGGTGGGTAAGACGTTCCTTGTGGGCATGATCATCATTGCCCTGTGTGTGTTGTTCCCTAATTTGACGGTGTTGTGGACCGCGCATCGGACTCGGACGTCGACGATGACGTTCACGACGATGCAGGGCATGGTTCGGAAGAAGAAGATCCGTCCTCATCTTGCGGTGGATCGTTCGGACGGTATTCGGGCGACGAATGGTGAGCAGGAGATCCGTTTCAAGAACGGTTCTCGGATCATGTTCGGTGCTCGTGAGGCGGGCTTTGGGCGCGGGTTCGACGCGGTTGACATCGAGGTGTTCGACGAGGCGCAGATCCTGACGGAGAAGGCGCTCGAGGACATGGTTCCGGCGACGAACGCGTCGAAGCAGCCTTCGGGGGCCTTGCTGTTCTTCATGGGCACGCCGCCACGTCCCACCGACCCGGGCGAGGAGTTCACGAATCGTCGGTTGAAGGCGATTGGTGGCAAGGCTAAGAACATGGTCTACGTCGAGTTCTCGGCGGACGATGATGCTGACCCTGATGACCATTCGCAGTGGGAGAAGGCAAACCCGTCGTATCCGTCTCGTACTCCGTTGGAGTCGATGCAGCGGATGCGGGAGCAGTTGACGGATGATGATTCGTTTCGTCGTGAGGCGATGGGGATTTGGGATGCTGCGGGTACTCCTGAGGTCATTGATGCGGCGTCGTGGGCTCGGGCTGCTGATCCGGCGTCGATGCCGGTTGAGCGGTTGACGTTGGCGATTGATGTGGCGCCTGATCGCCGTGTGGCTTCTGTTGCTCTTGCTGGTCGGCGTGCCGATGGGTTGTGGCATGTGGAGCTTGACGATCAGAAGAAGGGCACTGATTGGGTGGCTTCTTGGGTTGCTGATCGTGCTGCTCGCAACCAGTTGCATGCGGTTGTTGTGGATGAGATGACCGGTCTGGTTGAGGAGCGGCGTGGGCGGAACTATCTGCGTGGCACGGATGTGGTTGTGACGTTGGCTGCGGCGGAGGGGCGTGACATGGCGATCGCTTCTGGGCAGTTGTTTGATGCGGTGATGGTGGCGGAGCCGTTGGTTCGGCATACGGATCAGCCGCAGTTGAATGTGGCGTTGTCGGTTGCGCGGAAGCGGCCGTTGGCGGGTGCTTGGGCATGGAATCGCAAGGACGAGGTGTCGGATATCACTCCTGTGGTGTCGGCGACGTTGGCTTTGTGGGGTGCTCGTAAGGATGACGTGGAGCGTCCGATGCGGCGTAGGGCTATTGAACGGACGGCGGTGATCCTGTGACTGATGAGGCGATCCGTGTTCCGGGTTTGACTGATGACGAGCTTGTAACGGTCAATTTCTTGGCGAAGCAGTTGAAGGACAAGACGCATCACAACCGGAAGCGTTCTGACCTGTATGACGGGAAGTCGGCGCTTCGGCAGGTGGGGTCGATCATCCCTCCGCAGTATCACCGGTTGGGCCTTGCTCTGGGGTGGACTGCGAAGGGCGTGGATGGTCTTGCGCGGCGTTGCAATCTCGATGAGATGGTGTGGGCTGACGGTGATCTTGACGCGTTGGGGATGCAGGAGCTTGAGGATTCGAACTTCCTGTTGTCGGAGTTGTCTCAGGGGCGTACTGATTCGCTGATCCATGGCATCTCGTATCTGATCACCACGAAGGGCGATGAGGATGAGCCGGCTGCGCTGATTCACGCGAAGGATGCGTTGAATGCGACGGGTGAGTGGAACGCGCGTAAGCGTCGCCTGGACAACTTGTTGTCGGTGACGTCTCGGGAGCGGAATCGGATTACGGGGTTCGTTCTGTATCTGGACGGGGAGACGATCAACGCTGATCTTGAGGATGGGCGTTGGGTTGTTGATCGTTCGGAGCATCCGTGGCATGTTCCGGTTGATCCGCTGGTTTACAAGCCGCGTACGTCGAAGCGTATGGGGCGGTCGCGGATCACCCCGGCTGCGATTTCGCATCAGTATGCGGCGTTGCGAGAGCTTGTGCGGCTTGAGGCCCACATGGACGTGTTCACGATCCCTCAGTTGATCCTTCTGGGCGCCAGTGAGGGCATGTTCAAGAACGAGGACGGGTCGTACAAGGCGTCGTGGCAGATCGCTCTTGGGCGGGCGTTGGCGTTGCCGGATGCGGTCGATGATCGCGGTGACGTGATCGAGGGCGGTCGCGCCGATGTGAAGCACATTGCTGCTCAGTCGCCGGCCCCTCACCTCGCTGATCTGAACGCGTTGGCGAAGCTTGAGGCGCGTGAGTATGACCTTCCGGATTCGGCTTTCGCGTTGACGGATATGGCGAATCCGACGTCGGCGGATGCGTACAACGCGTCTCGTGAGGATCTGATTGCCGAGGCTGAGGGTGCGACGGATGACTGGTCTGTTCCGATTAGGCGGACGGTTGCTCGTGCTTTGGCGATTCAGAACGGTCTGGATGAGGTTCCGGACGCGTGGGCGTCGATTGATGCGAAGTGGCGTAGCCCGATGTATCTGTCTCGTGCGGCTCAGGCTGATGCGGGTGCTAAGGAGATTGCTTCTCTGCCCGATTGGGTGAGGGAGACGACGGTGGCGATGCGGCGGCTGGGTTGGTCTCAGCAGGAGATCGATTTGGCGTTGCAGGAGCGGCGTCGGGCGGTTGGCAGGCAGTCGGCGTTGTCGATCATTGAGGCTCGTCAGGCGGAGGTTGCGAATGGTGACCGCTTTGGAGTCGAAGGCGCAACTGACGCTGCTGGGTGATGATGCGGAGGATACGGTGCGGTGGATGCTGCGCCGTTCTTCTGGTCGGTGGGAGTCGCGTCGTGTGCAGTTGTTGGACACGGTGCCTGATGTGCTCGGGTTCTATTCGGAGGGTTCTGCGGCGTTGGCTGTGGACTTCTACGATGACGCGCGCGCTGGGGTGGCGGGCCGGTTCTCGGCGGCTCCGGTGGTTCTTGATCGGACGGTGAAGATTCGCCGCGGAGTTGTGTGGGCGTCTGAACCGTTGTCGGTTGATGATGATGAGCTCGCAGCCGCCAGGTTCGCGCAGTTGATGCGGTCTGAGATGGCGCGTCCGTACCGGGACACGGTGTTGTCGAATCGGCAGCGCGATCCTCAGGCGGTTGGTTGGACGCGTATCACTCGAGGGTCGGCGTCGTGCAAGTTCTGTCGGATGCTTGCGGGGGCCGTGTATCGGGAGGCGACGGTGCGTTTCGCGGCGCATGACGACTGCATGTGTACCGCCGCTCCGGTGTTCAAGGGCGGCGAGCTTGGTCCTGAGGCTTCCACGGTGCAGTACATGGCGTCGAAACGGCGTCGGTCCCCTCGCGAGCGCGCGTTCCTGCGCGACTACCTCGAGGGCAACTACCCGGATTGATTTCTCGTCTTGTGGCGGGCTGTACCCGACAGTTTCGGGGTTCTGACGTGCGACGGCACAGAAACGGATGGAACCAATGAGTGATACCACCAGCACTACGGACGACTCGACGGCGACCGATGGTGGCGATGGCAAGCAGGAAACAGTTCTGACTCAGGCGGACGTGGATCGTATCGTCAAGGACCGCATTGCGCGGGTCGAGGCGAAGTACGCGGACTACAACGACCTGAAGGCGAAGGCGGAGGGCGCGAAGTCGGTAGAGCAGAAGCTCGCCGAACTCGAGGCCAAGCATGCGGAGGCGGAAGCCCGCGTGCTGCGTTCCGAGATCGCCACGCGGCACGGCATCTCTGCGGAGGACCGTGATCTGTTCCTAACCGGTTCCGATGCGGATGCGCTCGAAGCCCAGGCCAAGCGTCTGGCGGAGCGCGCCGCGGATCAGAAGAAGAACGGCAATCGTGCCCCCAAGGAGGGCGGCACGACCACTACCGACGATGGCGAGAAGGATCTCCGCGCATTCGCGAAGAACCTGTTTGCCTCGGCGCAGACTGAATAGGAGGCAGCCATGGCTGCACTTGCAACTGGGGATCTCGACCTTCCCGACAACATCATGACTCCCTGGCTGGGGAAGGTTCGTGGCGGTTCTGTCCTCGCGACTCTTTCGCCGGCTGAGGCCCAGCGCTTCGGAAAGGGCACCGCCATGGTGTTCGATTCTGGTGAGGCTGAGCTCGTGTCTGAGGGCGGGCAGAAGTCCTCCAACGACATCACTAAGACGGTCCAGTCCGTTGAGCCGCACAAGTTCCAGAAGACCGTTCGCATGAACGAGGAAGTCCTCTGGGCGGACGAGGATGGCCAGACTGACGCGGTGAAGCAGATCCTCGCACAGATCCAGCCGGCCCTGTCGCGTGCCCTCGACTTTGGTGCGATCCACGGCATCAACCCGAAGACGGGTGCGGTTTCGGGGACCATCACGCAGAAGTTCGCTTCGGTCACGAACCAGGTTGAGCGTGCTGCGGCGGACAAGCCGTATGCGAACCTCGACGCCGCGGACCTGCTGGTTCTCGCTGAGGGGTACGTCCCCTCGGACATCGCCCTGGACCCGACGTTTGCGGCGGCGTTCTCGTCGCTGCGTGCCGGTCAGACGGAGCAGAAGCTGTACCCGAACTTCCGTCTCAGCACTGAGGTTTCGGAGCTTGACGGGCACCGTTCGTCGGTTTCCCGGACGGTCGGCGGTGCGGGTGTCGTCGCGTCTCCCTCGGGCATCCTCGGCATCGTGGGTGACTTCGGTGGCTTCCGTTGGGGCATCCAGAAGCAGATCGGCCTTGAGCTGATCCGTTACGGCGACCCGGACGGGCAGGGTGACCTGAAGCGCAACAACCAGGTCGCGTTCCGTGCGGAGGTTGTGTACGGCTGGGGCATCTCCGACCTTGACGCGTTCGCGCTGATCGTCGACAAGGTGGCCTGATCGTGGCGCGCTATCGGAACGTCGTGAGCGGCGTGATCGTGAGCGTCCCCGACGAGAAGGAACTCGGGTCTGACTGGGAGCGCGAGGGCGACAAGCCGAAGCGCACTTCGAAGACGCAGAGCGAGAAGTAACTACGGGAAGGGGGCGGTCATGACTGTGACTCCCGCAATGATCGCGGTCAAGTTGGGTAGGGCCGCCCCCGAACCTGGTTCCATCCAGGAGCAGCAGTGGCAGATGGATATCGATGACGCATACATGCTCATCGAGAACCGTGCTGAGGAACTGGGCGTCGACATGGCGACGATCAGTGAGATGAAGCTCGACTATGTGGTCCGTGAGGCCGTAGCCGCGTACATCAAGCGCCCGGATGATGCCACGCAGGTGTCGATCACGGTTGATGATGGCACAACGTCGCGTTCGTACCAGTCGGGCAAGGGGCGGATCACCATTCTTGATGAGTGGTGGCGGATGCTTGGCCTGGTCGAGACGGAGAGCGGCGCCTTCTCGATCGATATGGTTCCGTCGTTGGGTTCCGCGCACCTGCCATGGTGTTCGCTCGCCTTCGGCGCCAGTTACTGCTCTTGCGGGGTCGACATCGCCGGTAAGCCGATCTTTGAACTGGGGGAGTGATGTCTCTCGGTTCGGATATTGCGGCGGCTCTTCCGGGGTTGCGTGCTGAGGCTGAGTCGCGGATGGGTGAGCTGGTGCAGGTTGGCCGGTTTGCGGATGGTGTTGACGAGGTGACGGGTGATCCGACGTGGGATCTCGTGTTGGAGCGGTATGCGGGTAAGGCTCGTGTCCGGTGGGGTTCGCGTGAGGTGACGAATGCGGATGCGCCATCGACTCCGGTGACGGTTCAGGAACCGTATTTGTCGGTGCCGTTTGGGACTGTGTTGTTGCGGGATAACGATGAGGTGCTGGTGGTTGGGTCGGATGATCCGGTGCTGGTGGGTCGTCGGTTTCGTGTGCAGGGGTTTCCGGTGGCGGGGGCTGTTACCGCCCACAGATACCCACTGGAAGAGCTCGGATGATCCCCGCAGCGCGGTAGAATAGGAGCAGCCCCGAGGAGTGCGTCAACACTCAACTCGGGGCCTAACCGAAACGCCTTGGTCAGAAGGAGATCGGCTGTGAACCAGTCTACCGATAGTTGGCTACCCGTCGTTGGCTACGAAGGTCTTTACGAGGTCAGCGATCTCGGTCTCGTTCGTTCGCTAGACCATTACTCTCGAGCCGGTGCGCACGAGTCTCGCCTCTATCGCGGGCGGCAGCTTCGTGCTGTTCCAGGCGAACTCGGTCGTCTCCAGGTGAGTCTCCACGATGGGGCTGGCCGCCAAAAGACGCGCCTCGTGCATCACCTGGTTCTTGAAGCCTTCGTCGGCCCAAAACCAGACGGGATGGAGGCATGCCACGGGGATGGTGACGCATCCAACAACAGGCTTACCAACCTTCGTTGGGACACACATGTCTCCAACGAGGCCGACAAGCGGAGTCACGGAACTCACACCAACTCGGTGAAGAGGTTGTGCCCTCGGGGGCATGGCCTGGTAGAGCCGAACCTGGTGCTTTCTGAACTCCGGCGGGGGCACAGAAAGTGCATGGCGTGCAATCGCGCCCGGGCCTATGCCCAGAAGCGCGGGCTCCCGTTGAGCGAGTCGGTGGCCGACCGCCAGTACGAGAGAATCATGGAGCGGGGGCTGGCTGATGGCTGATGACTTCTCGGAGCTGTTGGAGTTGGCGGCTGACTTGAGTGGGGTGCCGGCCGCGGCGAATCGGAACGTTCGGAAGGCGATCGAGGTTACGGCCCGGAATGTGAAGGATGATTGGCGGCAGGGTGCGACGGTTTCGCGTGGGTATGCGGCGTCGTATGCGGCTGCGGTTGATTACACGTTGAAGTTCCCGGGTGGGTCGATTGATGCTGAGGTTGGTCCGTCGTTGGGGAAGACGGCGGGTGCTTCGGCGGGTTTCCTTGAGGATGCTCCTGGTGGTGTGGCGGCTGCTCCTCAGCATGCGGGGCGTGATTCTCTTGAGGCGAATGAGGGTGACTTTGTGCGTGGTCTTGAGATCGCGATCACGGCGGCTGTGATTGACAAGGTGGAGCGATGAAGGCTGAGTTTGCGGCGTTTCGGGCTCGGCTTGAGGAGCATCCGATTCTGGCGGGCAAGGTGTTCCCGATTGTGCGGAAGAACGGTGATGAGGCTGTTCGCGCGAACTATGTGGTGGCGAAGTCGTCGAAGCCTGACCGGTTGGATGATGCTCGGTTCACCGCGGTGAGCGTGTTCGAGTCGGATCGTCGGTTCACGTATGACGTGCGGGTGGTTACGACGTCGGATGTGGCGTTGGACACGTTGGGGGAGCCGGTGTTGCGGCAGCTTGTCGGGCACGCGTTGGTGGTTCCGGGGCGTCGTTGTTCTCCGATTGGGCTTGTGCCTGATGTGGAGGAGGGTGACGGGTATGACCGGACTGCTGACTTGTTCTTCCGTGATTTCAGTTTCCGGTTCTGGTCGAGGAGGGCTTGATGCCGTTTCTGCGTGTGAAGTCTGCGGTGTGGTCTGACCCGCAGCATGAGTTTGATGTGTCTGTTGCTGAGTTTGAGGCGCATCCGTCGCTGTATGCCGTGGTGGATGCGGTGCCGGTGGATGATAGTCGCCCGCCGAGGTATGTGAAGCGGAAGCCGAAACCGGAGCCTCCGAAACCTGAACGGAAGTGACTTGCAGCCCCCACAACGTTGGGGGCTTTTTCGTACCCGCCGCGGTCCTGTGGCGGGTTGTAGCCCCCTCCGTGGGGCGTGTCCCAAGGAGAGAATATGGCTCTTGAAGAGGTTCCTGTTGGGCAGGCGGCGGATGGTCGCGGCCTTGTCCTGTTTGTCCCTACGATTGCTGACCCGTCTGCGCCGACTGCGGCTGAGTTGACGGCTGGCACGGTGAAGGCGCTGACGTATTCGTTGGTGCCGGATGGTTTCCGTCATGAGACGACGGAGAACACGATCACGACTGGTCGGTACACGCTCAAGCAGGTGCTTGAGCTTGCGGGTACGGTGACGGACACCCTTGAGGTGCAGTACGTGTCGAACTCGACGACGCCGACGCCGGCCGAGACGTCGCTGACTGAGGGCGCGACTGGGTTCATCGTGCACCGTCTGGGTATCCCGAATGAGACGGAGCCGGCCGCGTCGCAGAAGGTCGACGTGATCCCGATCCGTGCGGGTGTGCAGCGGAAGGTTGCACCGACTGCGAACACTGAGCTTCAGAAAGTTCAGAAGCTATTCGTTTCCGGAGCGGTCCACCGGGATGTTGCCATCGTTGCGTGATTGACGACCGTGGGTGGGGTTTCTCACCGCCCCGCCCACGGTTCCTTCTTTCTGGTGAGGTTTGGTGAGAGGTGAGACTTGAGTATCAAGGATTTGATTGCGAAGCAGCGCGCCGAGCTTGCGGTTGTGAAGACGCAGGCGGTGGAGGTTGTTGCAGGTGGTGAGCGGGTGGAGCTCGAGTTCGAGAAGCTTCTTCCTGATGAGTGGGATGCGCTGGTTGCGTCTAACCCGCCTCGCCGGGGCGTCGAGGGTGACGCGATGGTCGGCTACAACCCGAAGGGGCTTGCGTCCGCCTATCCCCGCGTTCGCGTATCTGGGGAGGACGCGGACGCGGAGTCGTGGGCCGAGTTGTATTCGGTGCTGGATTCTGTGTGGCGGAACACTATCGAGGTTTCGATCTGGGGCATGAACGTGAACTCGTCGTTGCAGGCGCTCCGCGACTTGGGAAAAGCACAGGCGGGCCAGTCGTAAGCCTGGCCCGCGAGATGCGGGTGTCGCCTCGCAGGTTGTTCGGTTGGGAGCCGAGCACGGTAACGACGTACGAGTACGACGGCTCGGGGCGCGTAGTTCGGGCGGTGACTGTGCAGGAGTCGGAGTTCTCTGACTGGGACGTGGCGGCGCTTCTCGCGGATCGGGCTGAGGCTGCGGTCCCTCGCGGTCCCCACGGAATTCCCATCGCGGACGCCACTGATCCTGCGAACCAGTACAAGTTCAGCGTCGAACTGCCAACTACCGATTTCGCGGCACGTGCTTTGCACGAAGCGCAAGAACGCTACCGGAAACAGTACCCGGATGCGGATATGGGCTCGCTGCTGTGGCGGGTTGAGCGTAAAGCCTAGCTTGAGGTCTCGCGCAGGGATTTGCCGACCGATGCGGCCATAACCGTGAGTGCCCCAGCAACGACAATTCCGATAAGCCCTGCGATCACTGCCCCCGTGGCAAGCATGGCGATTCCGTAGATAACGGCCCCGATGGCGAGTACGCCAAAGAGGACCGTCACGCCAAACATGAACCACTTCATGCCCCCAGTTTAGGGGGCTTTTCGCATTTCTGGGGGTGCATTTTGGCTGAACGGGTTGTGCGGGTTCGCTTGTCTGCGACAGTCGATGACTACAAGCGCGGCATGTTGGAGGCGGCTCAGGCCACGCGCACGGTCGGGACGCAGGCGGAGAAGCTGGCCCAGACGCGCGAGTCGATGAACACGGTTGGCGCTGCTGGCGTTGCGATGGGAGCAGCTCTTGCGGCTGGCATCGGCGTCGCCGTGTCTAAGTTCGCGGAGTTCGATCAGGCCATGTCGTTCGTTGCCGCGACTGGTGATGACGCTCGCGAGAACATGGATGCTCTGCGCCAGGCGGCTCTTGATGCGGGTGCGGCTACGGTCTTCTCTGCTACGGAGTCTGCGAACGCTATCGAGGAGATGGCTAAGGCCGGTGTTGATGCGAAGGACATCCTCGGCGGCGGGCTCAAGGGTGCGCTTGACCTCGCGGCGGCTGGCGGTCTTGGTGTTGCTGATGCTGCTGGTATCGCGGCGACGGCGCTCAAGACGTTCAAGCTTGAGGGTTCGGACATGTCGCATGTGGCGGACTTGTTGGCTGCTGGTGCCGGCAAAGCGATGGGCGACGTCTCTGATCTGTCTCAGGCGCTTTCGCAGGGTGGGCAGGCTGCGGCGCTGACCGGTCTGTCGATTGAGGAGACGACGGCAGCGCTTGCGGCTTTCGCGTCGCAGGGTCTTCTCGGTTCGGATGCTGGTACGTCGTTGAAGACGATGCTGTTGAACCTGAACCCGACGACTAAGAAGGCCGCGGACCTGGTTGAGCAGTACAACTTGCAGGCCTTTGACCAGCAGGGCAACTTCATTGGCCTGGCGGCGTACGCGGGCAAGCTGCAAGCTGCACTTGGGGACATGTCTGCTGAGCAGCAGTCGTCAACGTTGAAGACGATCTTCGGTACGGACGCGTATCGTGCTGCGGCTGTCGTGCTCGGCGAGGGCGAAGAGGGTATCCGTAACTGGATCACTGCCGTGGACGACCAGGGGTATGCGGCTGAGACCGCGGCCACTCGGCTCGACAACCTCATGGGCGACTGGGAAGCGTTCACGGGCGCCCTGGACACCGCGTTCATCTCGATGGGAGAGGGCGCGAACGGGCCGCTCCGGTTCCTGGTGCAGGCGTTGACGAACATGGTTGATGGATTCAACGCGTTGCCGGACTGGGCGAAGCAGGCCGCGTTGGGTGTCGGCATCCTTACGGCAGGTGTTGGGCTGTTGGGCGGTGGCGCGCTCATCGCGATCCCCAAAATTGCGGCACTCAAGGTTGCGATGATCGATCTCAACCTCAACGGGACGACCGCACGCGCGGGGCTGTCCCGTTTCGCGTCGTTCCTTGGTGGGCCTTGGGGGATCGCTATGGCGGTTGCCACGGCAGCCGTCGTCTCCTTCAACGCGGCGGTTGCGGAGGGGCAGCCGAAGCAGGAGGAGTTGCTGAATAGCATTGCGACGTCGACTGATTCGATGGAGTCTTTCAAGACGGCGTTCAGCCGGGGCGGCTTGGAGAGCAACCTGTTCGGTGACTACGCCGAGGAGTTGAAGGATCTTCCGGGTCTTCTCGACCGAGCTGCTGATGCACAGTGGCGGTGGGCTGATCTGTCGTTCTCGGAGCAGGGCGCGCTTGATTCGATCAAGCGGTATGGTGACGCGCTGGCCGAGCTCTCGCAGACGGATCTCCCGGCTGCTCAGGCCGAGTTCAAGGCATTGGCGGAGTCTTTCGACCTCACGCCTGAGTCGACTCGGAAGCTGCTCGACGAGATGCCGGCGTTGAAGTCTGCGCTTCTGGATCAGGCGACCGCGGCGAACATCGCGGAGGACTCATCCGAGTTCTTGAACCTGGCTATGGGCGAGTCGGAGCAGGTTACGCAGACTGCGGCGGATGCGTACATGGAGCAGGCAAGTCAGGTTGAGGATCTGAACTCGCAGCTGATGCAGCTGATCGATTCGATGAACGAGGCGAACGGTGTCGGTCAGGATGCGGTGTCGTCGAACATCCGTTACCAGGAGACGTTGGCCGCGGTTAATGAGGCCATCGCGAACGGTGCGATTGGTTTGGATGTTTCGACTGCGGCGGGCCGGGCGAACATGGAGATGCTTGTTGGGCTTGCGTCCGATTCGCAGGCTGCGGCTGCTGCTCAGTTCGAGCTTGACGGTTCGACGGAGGCGTACACGGCCAGGATGCGTGAGGGCCGTGAGGCTCTTATCAACTCTGCGATGCAGATGGGTGCCACTCGCGACCAGGCGGTTGCTCTCGCTGACAAGGTGTATGCGATTCCGACTGAGCGGCAGATCAAGGTTCTGGCGGATACGTCTCAGGCTCATGCGGGCTTGGACGGGATTCTGGGCCGGTTGAATGAGGCGGTTCGTACGCACTTCAACATTCCTGTGTCGACGGTTGGTGTGGGCACGGTGTTGAAGCCGGCGGGGAACGCTGAGGGCGGTGTCTACTCGGGCGGCGTGAAGGCGTTTGCTGGTGGTGGGGTTGAGCCGGGGATCTACCCGTACACCTCTGGCGGCCTGCACAAGTTCGCTGAGGAGTACGACGAGGCGTACATCTCGATGGACCCGAAGCGTCGTACGCGTTCGTATGGGGTGTGGGTTGAGGCGGGGGAGCGGTTCGGTTTCCAGCAACCTCAGCAGCAGGCCCCGGTACAGGTGTCTCTTGCGGGTGCGGTGATGACGCTGATGGTGGATGGGAACCCTGTTCGTGCTGTCGTTCAGGAGCAGATTGTCGCTTATGACGGTGCGCGTGAGCGTGTGTCGAGTAGGGGGGTGCGTGCTTGATGGCTGCTCCTGTGGTGACTCCGTTTGTGGATGCGTCGCCGTGTCCGCGTGTGGAGGTGTTCTTTCCTTCGTTTGTGGCGGGCACGGCGACGGTGACGGTGTATCGGCTTGCGGGTGGTCGCGAGTTTCAGATGCGTGGTGGTGTGCGTGCGGTTACGGGCGGCACGTTGACGCGGATCGATCATGAGATCCCGTTCAATGTTCCGGTGACGTATCGGGCTGAGCAGTTCAACGCGACTGGTCAGTCTCTCGGGTTCACTGCTTCGACTGAGGTGACGGTGGCGTCGGCTGATTCGTGGATGCACAACCCGTTGGACCCTCAGGGCGCCGTACGGGTGTCGTTGGGCACGGATTCGGCAGTTTCGTTCTCGCGTCCCGTCCCTGGTGTGGTTTCGCGTCCGCGGGGCCGTCGCGTGGGGGTGGTCTTGTCAGAGCCCCGGCAGGGCGTTTCGGGTCTGACGCTTGACGTTCGGACTTCGACGACCGCGGACGCGGATGCGGTTCAGGCCATGTTTGGCGATGATGGCCGGCCTCCCATTGTGTGTGTTCGGTTGGGGGAGCTGGACCGGGTGATGCGGGTTCCTCAACCGTTGTTTCTTTCTGCGTTGTCCGTGTCTGAGGTGGACGTCGGGTACAGGTGGGGCTCGGGAGAGATTTCGCATCCTGTTGAGGGTGATGAGGTCGCTCCGCCTGTTCCGGGTTTGTTTGTTCCGACGTTGCGGGCGATCGATCTCAACGTGTCGTTTGCGACGGCGGCTGAGTTGAACTTGGCGCATTTGACTGCCGCTGATGTGAATCGGCGGTATGACTTGGCTGGTGCGGCGGGGTGAGGGGGTTCCTGTGAGGCAGCATTCGGCGGGGTTGGATGATGTGTTGTCTGGGTCGTTTGAGCGCGACCTGACCGTGAATGTGTTCAACGGGTCCGAACGGGTTCGGACTGGTTTGCGGCTTGAGGCTTGGCAGTTGGAGTCTGATCTTGGGGCGAAGGTATGCACGTCGGGTTCCGGTTCTGTTGTTCAGGAGTCGGTGTCTGGGGACTCTCTTGTGCCGGTGGGTACGAGGGGTGTGTTGTCGCCATTTCGGGCTCGTGTTGAGTTGGTGATGACGGTTCGTGCTGGCGATTTCTCTGAGGCTGTGTCTTTGGGGATGTTTCGGGTGACGTCGGTTCCGTCTGCGCAGGAGTGGACGGCGACGTTTGAGGGCCGCGAGGTTGTGGTTGCGTCGAGTGTGGGGTTGAAGTTCTCGTCGTTGGATGAGGACGTTGCTCGGCGTGGGTTTGTGTCTCCGGAGCAGTCGCGGGCTGGGGTGTCGGCGTACGGGGAGATTCGGCGGTTGACGGGTATGCCTGTGGAGCAGTCGGTTGCGGATGTTGCACTTCCTGCGACGAAGGTGTGGGAGGCGCGTCAGGGTGGCCGGTTGGAGGCTGTGCACGAATTGGGTCGGGTGTTGTCAGGGTCGGCGGTGGTGAACAGTCGTGGGGCGTGGACTGTGGTGCCGGATGCTGTTGGGGCGCCTGTTGTGACGTTGCGGTTGGGGGATCTGGGGACGGTTCTTGATGTCGCGGACGAGATTGATACCGATCAGGTGTTCAACGAGGTCGTTGGGTCGTTTGAGGACGCCAACGGTAATCCGATCTACGCGACTGCAAGGGTGACGACGGGTGACTTGGCGGTGTCGGGCAACTACGGCACGAACACTCGCTACTACTCGTCGGAGCTGGTGAAAACGCAGGCGCAGGCGGATCGCGCGGTGCAGTCGGTGTTGGCGCAGTCGATTGGTGCGCAGCAGTATGACGTTGAGGTGCAGTGTCATGTGAATCCGGTGGTTGAGATCGGTGATGTGGCTCAGCTTGTGGGGTGGCGTCGACCGTTGGTGGGCCGTGTGCGGAGGGTGTCTTTGTCGGATAGCCCGTACATGAACGTGACCTTGCGGGTGGATCGGGAGTTGTCGTGAGCGATGTTGAGGTCATTCAGCGGCAACTTGCGGGGGTGACGTCGGCTCGGTCTGAGACGGCCTTGTTTGTGAAGATGGATGGGCCGCTGGCGGTGGTGAACATTGGCGCGGCTACGATCCCTGTCCGGTGCGTGGGGTTTTACCCGCCTGTGGCGGGGATGCCTGTTCGGGTGGACTGGGTGAACGGTGTTCCGTCGCTTACTGGCCCGATGCGCCCGTTGAGTCCTGTGGGGAAGATCACGGCTACCGGGTCGCCGCGGGCGACGGTCACAGTTGATGGTGTCGCCTACAGCTTGTTTTACCGTTCCGGGTACACGCCGGCCGTGAATGACGACGTTGAGATCAACTGGGCCACCGGCATCATCCAGGGGAAGATCACGGGGGTGACGGCTACGGAAGCGCCCCCGGAGTCGGTGGCCGTTCCTGAGACGTTTGAGTTTGTGGTGCGTGCGGAGGATTCAGGACGCTTCAACAGTGGCGGACGTTGGGGTAACAGCGACCCGTGGGCGTCGAACTCCACGCGTGGCCTGTGGACGTATGGTGATCGAATTAAGGACGCCTTGGCTGGTGTGGTGTCTGTCAACTTTGTTGACGTGTTTCTCCCGCTGGTTTCCGAGTTGGGGAACGCATCGATCGGGGTCCATGAGTACGGAGCCCTCCCGGGGTTCTTCCCCACGATCATCGACCCTTTGCCGTTGCCCCTGGGCACGCGCGCGGGATGGTTGCGGATGCCGAACTGGGGCGCTTTCCTCGCGCTCGGTCAACGCGGTGTCGGTGTTCTCGCCCCCGGGGGTGGGCAAACCATTTGGAACGGCATTGCGACCGACCCCATGTCCGGTGCTTTGAGGTTCAACGTCACACGCTGAAAAGCAGACCTTTCACATCTTCGACGCTCACCTTCGGGTGGGCGTTTCGTGTTTCTAAAGGGGGACACATGGCAGTCAACAGCAACGACCCGACGACGGGCAGGCCGATCTTTGTTGATACGGATGCCCCTGACATCAAGGTTGATCCGACTCAGGCAGCGCTTTACGCGGCTGACGTTGGGAACCGGATCATTCGCGCGAACCTGGCGGCGTTGAACTCGTACGCCTACAAGCGGAAGGGGCTCGCGGGGTTCGCTCTCGACACGGGTGTTTCGTACGTCCATGACGGGTCTGGTTGGGTTCCGTTGAACACGACGTGGGACATCCCGTGGACGAACTTGACGGCAGCTACCGGGTGGACTGCGAACACGGGTGGCGGTGCCCCGCAGGTGTCGTTGCAGGGTGGTGTTGCGTGGTTCCGTGGCGGTCTGTTTGGTGGTCCGGCCAACACCACAGCAACGACGCTCCCCGCGTGGGCAGCACCCACACGCACGTCTAGAGTCCGCGCGAACGACACGGCATCGGGGTTCGTGTACGTGAGGCTCTTCACCAACGGGGTCATGCAGCCCTCTGGCGGTTTCCATTCGGAGACGTTGTTCTCGTGGAGCGTCCGCTGATGGGCGGCGCTGCTATCGAGACTGTTCGGCCAGGGGTGCAGTTCACTCCCGAGGCGGCTTCGGCGTTCAGGCGCGCGGAAGCTCAGGTGCGTGCTGAGTTCGGCCGCGACATTGACGTGAACTCGACGTACCGGAACTGGGACGTCCAGTTGTCGATGTTCAACGCGTGGAACCGGTACGTGATGTCGGGGTTCAAGGCCGCGTTCTACCCGGGGCACTCGAAGGCGTTGCACCCGGATGACCCGCTCGCGTTCCACACGAAGGGGACTGCCCTCGACTCGGACGACTGGGTGAACGCGCGGATCGTTGCGATTCTCGCCGAGAACGGGTTTATCCGTAACCGGCTGTACGTGCCTAACGAGCGGCACCACTTCGAGTACCTGCGTGACAGGGATCAGAACTACGGCAAGACCGCTTCGGGCGGGAACAGTGTGGAGGACGACATGTTCACAGATGAGGACCGTGCACGCGCACAGCAGCTCGAGCGGGATGTTGCGTGGTTGAAGACGCGTGTTGGTGGCAAGGATGGTGAGCCGACGATCTCGAGCAGCCTGAGCGGGGTGGCGCGGGTCGTCCAGTGGATCAAGGACCGGATCGGTGGTTCCACGAAGACCGCACCCACCGTTGCTGATGAGCTGCGGGGATCACGCGGCACCGCGAAGGGATGACGCGCGGCGGGCAAGGCGAGGGGGCGACATGGACCCTTGGTCTTCATTTGTATCCAGCCTGAGCGTTATGGATCTCGGCTCGACGGGACTTCTTGCCGTGACTGTGCTGATGATTCTCACCGGCCGGCTCGTTCCTAAGAGTGCAGTGGATTCGTGGCGTGACGCGTATCTCAAGGAACGTTCTGCGGGTGACGTGATGCGTCAGCAGGTCAGTGAGCTTGTGTCTACGGGGCGGGTTACTGCACGGGTTCTGGACTCTCTACCTACGGCAGGGGGTGAGCCGGATGATGTGGAAGAAACTACGGAAACTCGTCGGCGGCGGCGTCAAGGCTGAGGCGGATCAGGCGAATGCGGCGGCGGATAAGTCGCTGGCGGATGCGCAGGCGCGTGCGGCGGAGGTATCGCAGTTGGTGGGCCGTATTCAGCAGCACGGGTATGTGAATCACATTGGTGAGCGCGTGTTGGCGGGGATCAGGGGGGCGTGATGCTGATCGATGACGTGATCTTGTTCGTCTTGTTCTCCTGGGTGGTTCCGCTTGGGTTGTTCATCTTCTATCAGGTGACGACTGCTGTCCCGTTTGCTCGGTGGCGTCGCCGGTTGTTGCGTGTGCGGGAGATGCAGCCGATCACTCGGATTCTGGTGTCGCAGAAGGCGGCTCTGATTCTTGTGGTGGCGTTCATCGCCGCTGTCAGGTTTCTGGGGGACTTCCCCGGCCGCGAGTGGGTCGCGTTCGGCCTGTACACGCTCTTGGTCACCCTCGCGTGGGTGGTCTTCATCTATCAGCGTCGCGTGCAGCTCCCGCAGGAGCACCGCATACGTGGCCGCTGAGTTCGAGGTTTGAAGGAGAAGCACATGAGTACACCTGTTGTTGATGCGCCGTCGTTCTGGGCGCGTACGAAGAAGGCTTTTGCTGGTGGCATCGCGGGTCTCGCGACTGGTGGTGTTGGGTCGGCGATCACGGCCGCACTGTCGGATGGTGCGATCACTGGCGATGAAGTGTGGAGCATCATCGGCCTCGCGGTCGGTGGGTTCCTGGTCGGTTTCGGTGCTGTGTATGCGGCGCCGGCCAATGCTAACTGACCATCAAATCACGAACGCCCCCACCCGGCCCGCACAGGGCTAGGTGGGGGCGTTCACGCGTTTACGGGGCGTCGAGGATCGTCGGGTCGGTGGTGATGTAGAGGGGGAGTGCCGCCGCCTGCCCATGCCCCAACCGTTCCGGCGTGGACGGGTCTGGGAGCGACCGACGATGCTTCCCCAACGCGATCCACGGGTCCAGGTCCGGGAGCGCTCTGAGGGCCGCACAGAGGGTCGCCGTATAGGCGCCCTCGAAGTAGCCAACCCATGTGCCCACGGCCTCAGCGAGCACGTCTGCGCGGTCACCCGCGGCGGCCCTGAGCTCGTCTAGAACGGGCGCCGTGTCGGTCGTGTACCTGTTGCGTGAACAGATCGCATCCAACTCAACACTGAGTTTCACAGTGGGGGACAGGCCTCTTGATTGCATGCCGGATCATCCTTCCTCCGGCCGAGACAAGTCAGTCTAGTTGTCGAGTAGGTGGCTGTACTCGTCGCGGTAGTTCTCGAACGCACGCCGCACGATGTCTGATGCTGATTCGCCGTTGATCTTCGCCAGGTGCAGCACGTCGCGTTTCAGGTCGCCGTCGATCCGGAACGACATGTGCGGGGTCTTCGGCTGATTCGGCACGAAGACCATCATGCCCGGAACCTCGCCAGATGCGAGAGTACGGGGAGAGACGCTAGCCATTAGCGGAGACCTTCGAGTGCTGGAAGCAACGCACACCCTCGGTTGGCACCTTCCGGTTGCAGTGCCACATCCATCCAAGTTCCGAGCGGGCGTGCTTTCGTGCGGCGCTCAGTCCGCCGTATCGACAGGGCGCTCCGCAGATTGGGTGCTTGGCAGGGGTTGTCACCGGTCACCCCTCATTCCTACTGAGGGGGTCCGACAAAGACAGGAGGTGACGGCGATAAGCGGTCAGGTCATCCAGCACTATGCGTCGAGCGGGAGACAGGGACTGGATTCCCCTTGCCTGCTCGATCGCACGGTCTACGTCATCGATCGTCGAGGTTACTCGACGTGCCACCGCTCGCGGCCTGGACTGTGCTTCGCGCCATGGGGTCGGAATAGCCACGGAGACTCCTCTATTGAGGCGTGATCCGAAGCGATGTAGGCGGGGATCACGCGGTGTTCTTGTTTCCATGTTACCAAGGTGTATATACACCGTGCAACCATCAAACGCCTGCGGTTCGCGGCAAGATCGAAACCGTGACGCCCGCCGCGCCTAGCCTTCCTAACCTAAAGAGATCGCTGTTAGGTAATGATCGCCAGAACGCGGTCCAGACGGTTCGTGTCAGTGGATCGTGGCATCGTGTCGAGCGTGACGCCCGCAGAACTACTCGCCTTCGAAGCCCGCCACCCGAAGCACACGTCCGCCAAGACTCACGCCATCCTCCACCAACTTGGTATCACCGAAGTCCGCTACTACACACTCCTCCACCGTGCCGCACAATCCGCCGAGGGGATCAAAACCGACCCGGTGACAGCGCGCATGGTCAGAGAGCGTGCCGAGAGGCAGGCGGCAGCGCGAGCTGGACGGACGGCAGCATGACCGCCCGCAAGGACGGCCGGCCACTGTACTTCGATCATCCGGTAAAGCCTGAGGAGTTCGTTGAGTACTACAACGGGCCGACGCCGACTGATGGCCTGGGGTGCGTATACCGCCGCACTGAGCCCGACTACGAGGCGTGGGTGGATGATGTCTGAGCGGTCGGATGCACCATCGGATGCACCAGGCTTATCCTGGTCACAAAGCAAAACGCCCTCTCCCCAGTAGAAGCCTAGGGAAAGGGCGAGTGGCTCCGACCGGCATCGATCCGGTGACCTTTCGATTTTCAGTCGAACGCTCTACCAACTGAGCTACAGAGCCGCGCGGCGATGATGCTGCCGCGTCCTAGACGAAGAGCCCTCTCCGAAGAAAGAGCTCGTCGCACGGAGCGACCCTGACGGGACTTGAACCCGCGACCTCCGCCGTGACAGGGCGGCACGCTAACCAACTGCGCTACAGGGCCATACTGGTGTTTTCAATTGTATCGGATGGAGTGACCCCAACGGGATTCGAACCCGTGCTACCGCCGTGAAAGGGCGGCGTCCTAGGCCGCTAAACGATGGGGCCGAGTCAGTCCCGGGGGACTTCCTTGCCGACGCTCAAGCATAAGGGATCATCCGGGCAAATCGCGAATCGAGGCCGGAACCCGCTTCCCCCGGGCGTGTTCGAGCGGGACCATGGAGGGGCCGGGGATGCCGTTCACGCCGCTCCAGAAGTCTGGTGCTGGTGTGAAAGTTGTTGTTACTGTGGCATCTGTGAAACCGGCGGAAGGGGCCGTGTGAACGACAAGACCACGCAGGATGCGGCACTCGCGGCATCCGCGGACTGCGGGTGTGCGCCCACCCCGACGGAGCGACGTACCCTCTTCGGCGACGGCATCAGCCGCCGCGGCGCTCTCGGACTCGGCGCGCTCAGCGTCGTCGCCCTCAGCGCGTTCGGCATCACGTCCGGCGTCACGGCCGCCCACGCCGCGTCGTACCCGAGCTGGGACGACGTGCAGAAGGCCAAGCAGAACGAGGCCTCCAAGGCCGCCGAAGTGAAGCGCATCGAGGGGCTGATCCAGTCGCTCACGCAGAAGGTCTCCGAGACGCAGGCCGCCGCCGAGGTCGCCTCGACCGAGTTCTACAACGCGCAGCAGGCCTACTTCGCCGCGATCGCGGAGGCCGACTCGCTGCAGGAGAAGGCGGACGCGCAGGCCGCCGTCGCCGACGAGTCCGCCCGCAAGGCCGGCCAGGTCGCCGCGCAGCTCTACCGCAACGGCGGTGACGACACCTCGCTGGAGCTGTTCTTCGCGGGCTCCGCAGGCAACGCCGACGAGCTCCTCGCCCGCCTCGGCTCGATGGACAAGCTCCTCGAGTACAACCAGACCGTCTACAACGACGCGGTCGCCGCGCGGAACTCCGCGCAGTCCCTCAGCGACCAGGCGGTCGTCGCCCGGGACGAGCGCGACCGGCTTCAGAAGATCGCCGAAGAGAAGATGGTCGCAGCGCAGCAGGCCGCCGACGCCGCCCAGGCCGCTCTCGACGAGCAGTCGGCGAACCTCGCCACGATGCAGGCGCAGCTCGCCGCGCTGAAGGACACCACCGCGACCACCGTCGCCGGGTACCAGAAGGGCGTCGAGGAGCGCGAGAAGGAGCGCAAGCGCCGCGAGGCCGCCGAGGCCGCCGCGAACGCCGGGGGGAACAGCGGCGGAGGCGGCACCCCGGGAAGCGGTGGCTGGGTGCGTCCGCACGGTGGCTACCGCAGCTCCGGCTACGGCCCCCGCTCGCAGCAGTGCAACGCCAACGGCTGCTCTTCGAGCTGGCACTACGGCGTCGACCTCGCGAACGGCTGCGGCGCGGCGATCTACGCCGCCCACTCGGGCACGGTCGACGCGGCCTTCTACAACGGCGGCTACGGCAACTACGTCCGCATCCAGCACGGCGGCGGCATCGCCACCGGCTACGCGCACATCAAGCCCGGCGGGTTCGCCGTGCGCAGCGGCCAGTGGGTCGAGGCCGGACAGGTCATCGCCTACGCGGGCAACACCGGCGGCTCCTTCGGCTGCCACCTGCACTTCGAGGTCTACATCAACGGCCGCTACAGTAACCCCATCGACTTCATGGCGGGCAAGGGCATCTCCGTCTGACGGACGGCTGGACAGCAGAAGACCCCCGGACGCCTGGCGTCCGGGGGTCTTCGCTTCGACAGGCTCAGCGACCCAGAGAGGTCAGCGACCCAGAGAGGTCAGCGACCCAGAGAGGTCAGCGACCCAGATAAGGTCAGTGGCCCTGCTCGCCGAAGCGGACGATGGCCTCGTCGAGGATGCGCTGCGCCTCGGCGGCGTTGCCCCACTCGTCGACCTTGACCCACTTGTTGGGCTCGAGGTCCTTGTAGTGCTCGAAGAAGTGCGCGATCTCCTTCTTCGTGTACTCCGGCACGTCGTCGATGTCCTGGATGTGCGCCCAGCGCGGGTCCTTGGAGAGCACGGCGACGAGCTTGTCGTCTCCGCCGGCCTCGTCGCTCATCTTCAGCACGGCGACGGGGCGGACCTCGACGACGACGCCGGGGTAGATCTGGTGGTCGAGGAGCACCAGCACGTCGAGCGGGTCGCCGTCCTCGCCGAGCGTGTTGTCGAAGTAGCCGTAGTCGGCCGGGTAGCCGAAGGTCGTGTAGAGCACGCGGTCGAGGTGCACTCGCCCGGTCTCGTGGTCGACCTCGTACTTCACGCGGCTGCCGCGCGGGATCTCGATGACGGCGTCGTGTGCGCCCATGCGTGTGCTCCTCAGGAAGATCGGTTGGGATGCCGCGGACCAGCCTACTCGGGGGTCGCGGGATGGCTGTCCCGGTGCCGCCGCTGGACGATCCGGTTCAGGAGGCGTGAGAGAGGACTGCTCAACAGGAGGACCAGCAACCCCAGGTATCCGTTCGGCGACGCGGCGACGGCGATGACCAGGGCGATCGCGAAAAGGACGATCGCCGCGAGATCACCGGCGATTCCGCCGCGGATCACCGCCGGGGGTGCCGTGATGAGCTCCCCGTGCCGCTGCAGATAGAGCCAGCCGGCGAGCGTCGTGACCTGCGTCAGAAGGAGCGTGCCGATGTAGAGGACCGCCTGCAGAGGGTCGGGCTCCATCTGACCGATCATCGCCGTCGGCACCGGCAGCCACACGATGGTCGCCATCCACGCCACGTTGATCCACAGCAGCGCCGGCGTGACCGCCTGGACGTCCCGGTACTGACTGTGGTGCCCCATCCAGAACACCGCGATGAGGAGGAAGCTCAATCCGAAGCTCAGAAGCTGGCCCGCGTGTGCGGCGAGGAACTCTGCCGTATCCAGGTGATCGGCGGCCGCCTCGGCGACCGAGTCCGTGAGCGGCAGGATCAGCAACGTCATCGCGATCGCCACGACCGCATCGACGAACGCCTTGAAGCGCTCAGGGCGGAACGACGGAGCAGGGGAGCGACCGGTCACGGCGCCAGGATAGCCCTGCGCGGTTTCGGGCGACACGGCAGCCGAGACGGTGCCCTAGCGTGGAGGGATGCCATCCCTCGACCCCGCCGTCGCCGAGATCCGCCTCGCCGTGCGCACCGCGCTCGCCGACCTGCCCGAGGGCTCGACCGTCGTCGTCGCGGTGTCCGGCGGTGCCGACTCGCTCGCACTGGCGGCGGCCACCGCGTTCGAGGCCGCGAAAGTCGGGGTGCGTGCGACCGCGGTGACGGTCGACCACGGTCTGCAGGACGGGTCCGCCGAGGTCGCCGCCGAGACGGCACGCATCGCCGGACGGCTCGGATTGGAGGCGCTCGTCGTCCGCGTCGAGGTCGACGGCGACGGTGGTCCGGAGGCGGCCGCGCGCGACGCGCGCTACCGCGTGCTCCGGGACGCGGCGGGCGACATCGGCGCGCGGGCGGTCCTGCTCGGTCACACGCTCGACGATCAGGCCGAGACGGTCCTGCTCGGACTCGCCCGCGGCTCCGGGGCGACGAGCCTGCAGGGCATGGCGCCGGACCGGGAGGACGATGACGGCCTCCGGTGGCTGCGCCCGCTGCTCGGCGTGCGCCGCGAGACCACCCGTGCGTTCTGCGCCGCGGCGGAGCTGCAGCCGTGGGACGACCCCCACAACACCGATGACCGCTACACGCGGGTGCGGGTGCGTCGCCACGTGCTCCCGGTGCTGGAGACGCAACTCGGCCCGGGCATCGCCGAGGCGTTGGCGCGCACCGCCGAGCAGCTCCGGGAGGACGCGGAGGCGTTCGACGAGATGATCCACGAGACGATCGAGGACATCGTCGAGCACGCCGAGGCCGGGATCTCGGTGAGCGTCGCCGCGCTCGCCGCCAACCCGGCCGCGCTGCGCAACCGCATCATCCGTCTCGTGGTCGACAGCGAGTTCGGGGCGAGCCTGAGCCGCGCGCAGACGATCGAGGTCGCCCGCCTCGTGACCGACTGGTCGGGTCAGGGCCCGATCGACCTGCCGGGGTGCGCCGCCGTGCGCCAGGGCGGCCGGATCGTGTTCACCGCCGCGACCCGCTGAATCGCGGGCCGCGGCGGCGTCGCGTCCTACTTCCTGCCGCCGAAGAGGCCGCCGAGGATGCCGCCGAGGTCGATGCCGCCGCCGGAGCCGCTCTTGCCGCCGCCGAGGAGGCCACCCAGCACGTCACCCAACCCGCCGCCGGAGCCAGAGTCGCCGCCGCCGAGGATGCCGCCGATGACGTCGCCGATCCCGCCGGAGCCCTCCGTGCCCGCGTCCGCCTTCGCCGTCTTGTCCTTGGTCGCGTTGGCGATCAGACCCATCACGATCGGCGCGAGGATGGGGAGGAGCTTTCCGAAGTCGATGCCCGGGGTCGCCTTCGACTCCGTCAGCTCCTTCGTGACCTCCTTCTCCTTCCCGCCGAGGATGTGGGAGACGATCTTCTCGCCGTCCTCCTGATCGATGTCGTCGATCGTCGCCGGGCTCGACGCACCGCGGTGCTTGCCCAGGGCCTTCTCGATGGCCGCCGACCCCTCGGAGCTCTCCGCGTTCTTGGCCAGCCCGCCGAGGAGCACGGCGCCGCCCTGCTCGACCGCGACCTTGGCCTCGTCGCGCGACACTCCGAGCTTCTGCGCGATGTCGTCGAGGGGGACCTGGCTGAGGATGTCTTGGGTCGCCATGGGGATCTCCTTCCGTCGGGGCGTGCGCCCTCGTCACCGTCAGAGTAGTGCGGTGTCGCCCTGCGGGGGAGGGTACGCGCCCGCGACCGGAGCACACTGCCGCGTCGCCTAAAATCGATCCATGCGCGCCGCGGAGATCCAGGACGACCTTGCACAGATCCTCGTCACCGAGGAGGAGATCCACGCCAAGCTCGACGAGCTCGCGGCGCAGGTCGCGAAGGACTACGAGGGCAAGGACCTCATCCTCGTCGGCGTGCTGAAGGGCGCGGTCATGGTCATGGCCGACTTCGCACGCGCGCTGCCCTTCCACGCGCCGATGGACTGGATGGCGGTGTCCAGCTACGGCGCCAGCACGAAGTCGAGCGGTGTCGTGCAGATCCGGAAGGACCTCGACACCGACCTGCACGGCAAGCACGTGCTCATCGTCGAGGACATCATCGACTCCGGCCTCACCCTGAGCTGGCTCCTGGAGAACTTCGAGTCCCGCGGTGCGGAGTCGATCGAGGTCCTCGCGCTGCTTCGCAAGCCGGAGGCCGCGAAGGTCGAGATCGACTGCAAGTACGTCGGCTTCGACATCCCCGTGGAATTCGTCGTCGGCTACGGACTCGACTACGCCGAGCGCTACCGCAACCTCCGCGACGTCGCCGTGCTGGCACCGCACGTCTACAGCTGACGCTTCGACAGGCTCAGCGACCCAGGGTAGGGGCGTTGCGCCGTGGGTGAACGCACAGCGGCCCCCTAGCACGGAGGCGATACGCTGATCCGACCATGGATGTGAAGAAGCTCACCCGCAATCCGCTGATCTACGTCGCTCTGATCGGCGTGCTGCTCTTCGGCGGATTCCTGCTGATCTCGAACCTCGGTGCGCCGAAGCAGATCACGACGCAGGAGGGGCTCGAGCTGCTCTCCGGCAAGACCGTGACCGAGGTCGTCACCACCGACGGCGATCAGCGCGTGGACATGACGCTGTCCAAGCCGTTCGAGGGCTCCGAGAACGTCCAGTTCTACTACGTCGAGGCCCGGGCCGACGAGGTGGTCTCCGCGATCGATGCGGCCGCCCCGAAGGACGGCTTCAACGACGCCGTGCCGCGCGCGACCTGGTTCGACGGCTTCCTCTCCCTGCTGCTTCCCCTCGTGCTGCTCGGCCTCCTGTTCTGGTGGCTCCTGTCGTCCATGCAGGGCGGCGGCGGCAAGGTCATGCAGTTCGGCAAGTCCAAGGCCAAGCTCGTCAACAAGGAGACCCCGACGGTCACCTTCGCCGACGTCGCCGGTGCCGACGAGGCCATCGAGGAGCTCCACGAGATCAAGGAGTTCCTGCAGGACCCGGCGAAATTCCAGGCCATCGGCGCCCGCATCCCGAAGGGCGTGCTCCTGTACGGCCCTCCCGGAACCGGAAAGACCCTCCTCGCCCGCGCCGTCGCCGGAGAGGCCGGAGCCCCGTTCTACTCGATCTCCGGTTCCGACTTCGTCGAGATGTTCGTCGGCGTCGGCGCCTCCCGCGTGCGTGACCTGTTCAGCCAGGCCAAGGAGAACGCTCCGGCCATCATCTTCATCGACGAGATCGACGCCGTCGGTCGTCACCGCGGCGCCGGCATGGGCGGCGGCAACGACGAGCGCGAGCAGACGCTGAACCAGATGCTCGTCGAGATGGACGGCTTCGACCCGAACGCGAACGTGATCGTGATCGCGGCCACCAACCGTCCTGACATCCTCGACCCCGCACTGCTGCGCCCCGGCCGCTTCGACCGTCAGATCGGTGTCGACGCCCCCGACCTCAAGGGCCGCCAGAAGATCCTCGAGGTGCACAGCAAGGGCAAGCCGCTGTCGAAGAACGTCGACCTCGAGGTCGTCGCCCGCAAGACCCCCGGCTTCACGGGTGCCGACCTGGCGAACGTGCTGAACGAGGCCGCGCTGCTCACGGCCCGCTCGAACGCGCAGCTCATCGACAACCGCGCCCTCGACGAGGCCATCGACCGCGTGATCGCCGGTCCGCAGCGCCGCACCCGCGTGATGAAGGACAAGGAGAAGCTCATCACGGCGTACCACGAGGGCGGACACGCGCTCGCGGCGGCGGCGATGAACTACACCGACCCCGTGACGAAGATCACGATCCTGCCCCGTGGCAAGGCGCTCGGCTACACGATGGTGCTGCCGCTGGACGACAAGTACTCGGTGACCCGCAACGAGCTGCAGGACCAGCTCACCTACGCGATGGGCGGCCGTGTCGCCGAGGAGCTCGTCTTCCACGACCCCACCACCGGTGCCTCCAACGACATCGAGAAGGCGACCTCGATCGCCCGCAAGATGGTCATCGAGTACGGCATGACGACGCAGGTCGGCCCCGTCAAGCTCGGCACCGAGGGCGGCGACATGTTCGTCGCACGGGACATGGGCCGTGGCCGCGAGTACTCCGAGAAGGTCGCGGAGCGCGTCGATGCCGAGGTGCGCGCGCTCATCGAGCAGGCGCACAACGAGGCGTATGCGGTGCTCAGCGAGAACCGGGACATCCTCGACCGTCTCGCCCTCGCGCTCCTCGAGGAGGAGACCCTCGACCACAACCGCATCGCCGAGATCTTCACCGAGGTGAAGAAGCTCCCCGAGCGTCCGCTGTGGCTGTCCAGCGAAGACCGCCCGGTCTCGGAGCGGCCGCCGATCGAGGTCCCGAAGAAGGACGTCTCGCTCGCCGCCTCCGTCGAGGCGCCGACGGCCCCGCCGCGCCCGCAGCAGGGCTCCGCCGGAGCGGGCAACCCTCGTCCCGCGACGGCGTGACGTGACCGTCGACAAGGGACGCGTCGAGCGGCTCACCAGGGAACTCCTGGAGGCGATCGGCGAGGACCCCGATCGTCCGGGGATCAAGCAGACGCCCTCCCGGATGGCCGAGCTCTACGCGGAGTTCTTCGCCGGGGTGGGCGAGGATCCCGCCGAGCCGCTCGCCCACACGATCAGCGTGACCCGCGGGCCGGCGCCGGACACCCTGCCGTCCGGCGCGGTGCTGCTGCGCGACATTCGCTTCCGCTCGGTGTGCGAGCACCACCTCCTGCCTTTCGCAGGGCACGCGCACATCGCCTACCTTCCGGGCGAGCAGGTCGTCGGCCTCGGTGCGCTCGTGCGCGTCGTGGAGATCCTCGCCGCGCGGCCGCAGGTGCAGGAGCGGCTGGGGGAGCAGATCGCCGACACGATCGCCGAGAACCTCGACGCGCGCGGCGTGCTCGTCGTGCTCGATGCCAGCCACGGCTGCGTGACGATGCGGGGCGGGCGGCAGACCGAGGCCTCGACGCTGACCATCGCGGCGCGCGGGGTCTACACGGATCCCGTGGCACGCGCGGAGCTGGTGACCCTGATCGGCATGACCGTGCCGGGGGCCGGGACGTCGCGCGCATGACCGGCATCTGGGGCATCGTCAACGTCACCCCCGACTCGTTCAGCGACGGCGGGCGGTATCTCGACGCAGACCGCGCGGTCGCCCACGGCCTTCGCCTGCGCGCGGAAGGGGCGTCCGTCCTCGACGTCGGGGGCGAGTCGACCCGGCCGGGCGCGGAACGCGTCGGGGTGGACGAGGAGCAGCGCCGCGTCCTTCCGGTGGTCGAACAGCTCGCGGCGGCCGGCGCCGTCGTCAGCATCGACACCCTCAACGCGTCGACCGCCGCGGCCGCCGTGCGCGCGGGGGCGCGCATCGTCAACGACGTCTCCGGCGGACTGGCTGACCCCGACATGCGCGCCGCGGTGGCGGAGTCGGGTGCCGACTTCGCGATCGGGCACTGGCGGGGCTTCTCCGCCGACATGTACGCGAACGCCGATTACCGCCGCGTCGCCCGAGAGGTGGCCGGCGAACTGCGCGAGCGCATCGGGGAGGCGGCCGCCGCCGGGATCGCGCCCTCCCGCCTGATCGTCGACCCCGGTATCGGGTTCGCCAAGGCCGGTGCCCAGAACTGGGACGTGCTGCGGGGCCTCGACGAGATCGTGGGTCTCGGCTTCCGCGTGCTGGTCGGGACGTCGCGCAAGCGCTTCCTCGCCGACGTGCTGCAGGAGGCGGCCCCGGGCGGTGACGGCGTGTCCGAGGAGCGCCGGGACCTGGCCACCGCGGTGACGAGTGCGCTCGCGATGCGCGCCGGCGCCTGGGCGGTGCGCGTGCACGACGTCGCGGCCACCCGCGACGCCCTCGCGATCACCCGCGCCTGGGAAGGCTGAGTGCGAGGTCGGAGCGTCGCCGTACCCTAGAGGCATGGACTTCCTCGACGAGATCGTGCTGACAGGGCTGACCGTGTTCGGCCACCACGGCGTCTACCCGCACGAGCGGGAGAACGGACAGGAGTTCACGGTCGACCTCCGGCTGCGGCTCTCCCTCGAACAGGCCGCCGCGTCCGACGATGTGGCCGACACCGTGCACTACGGCGAGCTCGCGGAGCGGGTGGCCGCCGTCGTCGCGGGGGAGCCGGTGAACCTCATCGAGACCCTGGCCGAGCGGATCGCGGACGTCGCCCTCGGTGACCGCCGCGTGCAGCAGGTGACCGTCACGGTGCACAAGCCGCAGGCGCCGATCGCCCTGACCTTCGGTGACGTGGCTGTGACGGTGCATCGGACGCGGGCTCCGGAGTCGCTGGAGGACATCACCACATGAGCCGCAACCTCACCCGCCCGCCGGAGGTGCCGGGCCCCCGAGCTCCGCGCCCCGAGACGGTGGCGGTCGTCGCGCTCGGCGCCAATCTCGGAGACCGCGAGGAGACGATCCGCGCCGCGGCCGCGCGCATCGCTCGGCTGCCGCTCGTCTCGGACGTGCGCCTGTCGCGTCTGTTCGAGACGGTGGCGCTGCGCGTGGACGGCCCCGATCCGGACGCCCCCGGGTATGTGAACGCGGTGGCTCTGGTGACCACCCGGCTCGCTCCCGAGATCCTCCTCGGCATGCTGCACGCCATCGAGGACGAGAACGGCCGCGTGCGCGGCGAGCGGTGGGGCGACCGCACCCTCGACCTCGACCTCATCGCCTATGGCGACGTCGTCTCGGACGACCCCCGCATCCAGCTGCCCCATCCGCGGGCGGCGGAGCGGCTGTTCGTCCTGGAGCCGTGGCTCGACGTCGACCCCGACGCCGAGCTCGTGGGGCGCGGCCGGGTCGCCGATCTGGCGGCGGACCTTCGCGCGCGAGGCGAGGGATGAAGCGCACCTCCGCCGGACTTCTCGCCGTCCTCGCGCTCGTCGGCGCCGGGGCCGGCTTCATCCTCGACCAGATGCTCACGGCGACGGGGCGGGCCACGTTCACGCCGTCCCTCTTCCTCCCGGTGCTGCTCGTCCTCATCGCGGGCGCATCGCTCGGGGTGGCCTGGCCGGTGCGGCGTAGCGTCCGCTCCGGGGTGCGCATCGACCCGTTCCGTGCCCTCCGGGCCGCGACCCTCGCGCGGGCGTCGAGTCTGCTGGGGGCGATCCTGGCGGGCTTCGGGGCGGGCCTGCTGGCCTTCCTCCTCACGCGCCCCATCGATCCCCCGATAGGGTCGACTGTGGCCATGGTGGCGCTGATCGCGAGTGCGGTCGTGCTCGTCATCGCCGCTCTCGTCGCCGAACAGTTCTGCACCCTGCCGAAGGATCCTGATGACTCAGAACCCAGAGACCGCGCCCCTGAACCCGGCGGAGGGCACTGACCTCGGCGCCCTCGACCAGGGCACCTACACGGGCCTGCGCACGGCGCGCAACGAGGCCCGCCTCGAGCTCGACGGCACCTGGCACCAGATCTCGCCGCGCTACGTGGTGTCGCAGATCGTGCAGAACGTCATCTTCCTGGCGATCGTCGTGGCGGCGGCCGTCGTGCTGAACATCGTGCTCGAACAGGACTGGGTGTGGATCCCGGCCGGGGTCATCATCCTCATCACCCTCGTGACGCTGGTCATCCTCCCGCGTCAGGCGCGGGCGATCGGCTACATGCTGCGGGCGGACGACATCGTGTTCCGCAAGGGCATCCTCTGGCAGCGCATGATCGCCGTGCCGTACGGTCGCATGCAGCTCGTCGACATCACTCAGGGGCCGCTCGACCGGGCGTTCGGCATCTCCCAGCTCAAGATGGTCACCGCGGCGGCCACCACCGGCGTGCAGATCCCCGGCCTCACCCAGGCGGCGGCCGAGGCGCTGCGCGACACGCTCATCCAGGTCGCCGAGACCCGCCGGACCGGACTGTGAGCGAGTCGCAGCTCCCCACCGCCGCGCCGGGGCAGACCTCCGCGGGCGCACCGTCGACGCACCTCGCGGACGGCGAATGGCACCGGATGCATCCGCTGACGCCGCTCTTCAAGGGCGGCCTGGCGCTCATCATCGTCGGCGGCATCGTGATCGCGAACATGCGCGACCGCGTCATCGCCTGGCTCGTCGGGCAGTTCGCGCCGGAGGAGGCGCACTACGACGACTACACCGGCGGCGATCCGGTCGACTGGGTGCTCGCCAACAACTTCGCCCTGATCGCGCTGCTGGGTGTCCTGGCGCTCGTCGTGGTGCTCGTGGCCATCTTCTGGTTCGTCTGGCGCTTCCAGCAGTTCCGGATCACCGGGGAGCACGTCGAGGTGCGCAAGGGCATCATCTTCCGGTCGCACCGTCGCGCCCCGCTCGACCGTGTGCAGGGCGTGAACCTCACGCGGCCGTTCCCCGCACGCATCATCGGCCTCGCGAAGCTCGAGGTCGTCGGCGCGGGCACCGACGCGAACGTCGCGCTGGAATACCTGGCGACGCCGCGCGCCGAAGGCGTGCGCGCCGAGATCCTGCGCCTGGCCTCCGGTGCGCGAGCCGCTCGGCACGCGGCGTTGGATCCGCAGAGCGGCGCGACGTCCGGCGGCACCGCTCCGGTTACCGCGCGTGCACAGCTCGTCGGCTCGATGAACGAGGGCGTCAACGGCCTGCTCGCCGGCGTGGACCTGCAGGACGTCGTCCCCGAGAGCGTCGTCAAGATCCCGGCCGGCCGGCTGATCGGCTCGCAGCTCATCTCCGGGTTGCTGTGGCTGGTCTTCTTCGGCGTGATCTTCGCGATCGCGATCGGGAGCACCCTCATCGGCATCCTCGTCGACGGCGATCCCGACGGCGGGGTGGTGCTGCTGGGCATCGGGCTCGGCATGGGCGTCCCCATGGTCATCGCCGTGGTCGGTATCACGTGGGCGCAGATCTCCAAGTCGCTGCGCTACTCCATCGCGCCCACCCCCGACGGCGTGCGCATCACCTACGGCCTGCTCACCACGGTCACCGAGACCCTTCCGCCGGGCCGCATCTTCGCGGTCGAGGTGTCGCAGTCCCTGCTGTGGCGGCCGTTCGGCTGGTGGACCATCAAGATCAACCGCATGAGCGGCAAGAGCGCCGCGCAGCAGTCGTCGAGCAGCGGTCAGCAGTTCAACGTCGTGCTCCCGGTCGGCAAGCGCGCGGACGTGGAGCGCGTGTTGTCGCTCGTGCTGCCCGATGTGCCGGCCGAGAGCATCCCCGCGCTCTGGGACCAGGGTGTCGTCGGTCCGACCGACGCCGACCCCTATCGGACGATGCCGCGCCGGGCCTGGTGGCGGCGACCGTTCTCGTGGAAGCGTCACGGATACACGGTGACCTCGGACGGCCTGCTCCTGCGCCGCGGAATCGTGTGGCGCAAGCTCGCGGTCTTCCCGCTCGCGCGTCTCCAGGGCGTGTCGCTGAGCCAGGGGCCCATCGACCGGGCCCAGGGGGTCTCCGGCGCGCAGGTGCACACCGTGCCCGGGCCGATCACCGGCCTCCTCTCCGGGCTCGAGCGCGCGGACGCCCTCGCACTGCTCAACGAGGTCAGCATCGCCGCAGCCGAGGCGGCGTCCCGAGACCACACGCACCGCTGGAGCGAGCACGCCGCGGGAGATCCGGTGGCGCCGCCCGCTCCGCCGGTGTTCGGTGGTCCTGCGACGCCGGCGTCTCCCGCGTTCGGAGGGGCGGCATCCGCTCCGCCTGCTCCCCCCGCTCCGGGGTCGGCGCCCCCGCCGGTCCCGCCCGCCCGGCCCCCCCCCGTGCCGCCGCCGCCCGCCCCCCCGCCCCCGCCGCCCCCGGTCCCGCCGCCGCCTGCTCCGCCGGTCACGGCGCCTCCGGTCGCTCCGCCGCCCGCTCCGCCGGTCGCGCCGCCACCGCCGCAGACGGCTGCCCCCTCGGCCTCTCCGTCGCCGACCGGCCCGACCCCGCCACCCACCCCGCCGGCGCGACCGGACACGTCGCGCGAGGAGTGAGCGTGGTGCGCGACGGGCGCCTGGGCGTCGGCATCGTCGGGGCCGGGCGCGTCGGTCCGGTGATCGGCGCGGCACTGGCCGGAGCTGGGCACGCGATCGTCGGGATCACGAGCGGATCGGACGACGAGCGCGCATCCGCGGTGCTCCCGGGCGTCCCGGTGCTGGACACGCAGGAGGTCGTGCGGCGCGCCGAACTGGTGATCCTCGCGGTTCCCTCCGCCGAGCTTCCGTCCCTCGTCTCGGGCATCGCGGAGGTCGGCGGGTGGCAGATCGGCCAGCTCGTCCTGCACACCGATCCGGCGCAGGGCATCGAGGTCCTGCGCCCGGCGGCGGAGCGCGGTGCCATCCCGTTGGCGGTGCATCCGGCGATCACGTTCACCGGGACCTCGATCGACCTCCGGCAGTTGCAGGCGGGCTTCGCGGCGGTCACCGCTCCCGCCGCCGTGCTCCCGATCGCTCAGGCGCTCGCCGTGGAGATGGGGTGCGAACCGGTGGTCATCGCGGAAGCCGACCGTGCCGCCTACGCCGACGCGATCGCCACGGCCACGGAGTTCTCCCGCTCGATCATCGGACAGTCGACCTCGCGGCTCCGTGACATCGGGGTCGAGAACCCGGGTGGCTTCCTGTCGGCTCTGGTGCAGTCGACGGTCGAGCGGGCGCTGCGCGACGCCTCGGATCCGCCCCCGCTGGTCTGATCGCCTTCCCGGCGCGTCGTCTCGGGCTCAGCGTCCGCCGGAGAAGCCGCCTCCGCCTCCGCCCCCGGAGAACCCGCCGCCGAACGAGCCGCCGGTAGCGGACGAGGTGCCGGTGGACGGGGCCGAGTAGGTCGCGGCCGCCGTGGAGGAGCTCATGAACGCCACGAGCGACGTGCGGAGAGCGAAGGACGTGGGGTCGCCGATCCAGGTCGGGCCGTGCGCCTCCCGGCTGTAGGCACTCTCCAGCACCCGGCCCCACTCGTCCTCCATGCCGAACAGCATCGCGTAGGGGAGGAGGCGCTCGTAGACATGGATGACGTCCGCCCCCTCCTCGGTGCGCCGTTCCGCGCCGGTGTAGGACTGCAGCATCCGCAACCGATCCTCCTCCGCGACCCGGATGAACTCGCGCACCCCCTGCAGATGCTCGTACGCCTGCGCACCTTCCGGCGTCAGCACCGTGTGCCGCGAGAAGGTGAAGAAACTCGAGGCCGCGACGAGCAGCGTCCCGACGGAGATGGCGAGAAGCGCGGGGCCGGCGGACAGGCGTCCGGATGCCACGGCCACGATGGCGACGACGAGACCGGCCACGGCGACGGCGATGGCCACGGACTGCAGGATGACGGCAGCGCGGCTGCGCGCCGTGGTGGTCAGACCGCGGCGGGAGGCCTCCTCCTGGCCCTTCGCCGTCAGCGCGGTCATCCGCGTCGCGAAGGCCTCGCTCTCGGTCGGCAGGTCCACGACGCCGTCCGCATCCGCGTGGAGGAAGAGCGCGTCGAGCGCAGCCTGATCGAGGGGGCTCGGCGCCCTGCCGTGGGGCTGTCGTCGCAGCCGGGGCGCTTCGGCTGATGCGCCTTCCTCGATGCGCAGGGCGCCGCGGACGGCGAGGTGCACGATCTCGGCGGGCACCACATTCTCGGCACCAGGGAGGAGCGCGGCCGCGAGGAGGGGAGGCTGGTCGTCGGGGACCTCGTACTGCGCCACGATGATCCCGCTGGCGCGGCGCCGACGTCGTCCCGAGCCCACCGTGGCCGCCCACCCGGCCGCGGACAGGCCGACGGCGCCGACCGCGGCGAGCACGGGCCCGAGGTCGGCGACGGGATCGGGCTGGCGGGCGGCCGGCTGGGTCACGGTCCCCGGTGCGAAGCCGACGGCCACCGTCACCCCGTCCCCGGCGGGAAGCGACCGGGCCTCGACACGGAACGTCGCGCCCTCCCCGCCCGCGATCGGCCCCGCGAGCTCGCAGGGAGCCGTGGATCCGGCAGGGCCGATGTAGCATCTCGTCGCGCCGGTGAGATGGGTGGCCAGGGCCGCGTCGAAGCGGATGTCAGCCCGGAACGCCTCGATCGGCTGCGTGCTGTCGAGGGGGAGGAGATCCCAGTAGAACTCGTCCGCGGTGCGGGAACCCGACGCGTCCGGAGCGCTGCCGACGATGATGTCGCGCATCTCGTACTCGATGACGTAGGTGGTCAGGCCGTGGACGAAGTCGTCGTCACCGGTGAGGATGAAGAGCGTCCCGTCGTCCTCGTCGGTCTCGTACGGGACGGCGGCTCCGTCCTCGTCGGTGACCGCGAGCACCCGGGTGTCGAGCGCGGCGTCCTTGTACGTCGTCGCCAGCCCCCGCACGATGCCGCGGTTCTGGTCGGCGTCGGGGAATCGCGCGACGACGGTCTCCGTCACCTGCATGCGCGCCCGCCCGTCCTCGTCGAGCCCGACGTCGTACACCGCGTCCCAGGAGGCGTAGGAGAAGTCGTCCACGTCGGCGGCGGAGACGACGGTGGTCGCGGTCGCCGGGGCCGCCGCGATGGCGATCTCCGGCGCGAGGACGGGGACGGTGGCGAGAGCGACGACGGCGCTCGCGCGGAGGATCCGAGTGGGGGCCATGCCTCGAGGCTACCCAGCACGCCGCGCGGCGAGGACCCCCCGCGCCATCTCGGTAAACTGGGGAGGACTTCCAAGGAGCCCCGCACATGACTGACGCGCCCGCCGCGCCCGAAACGGCCTCGGCCGCCCCTTCCGCCGAAGAGGACATCCACGAGCAGAAGGCCGTCCGCCTCGCCAAGCGCGAGCGTCTGATCGAGAAGCGCACGGACGCCGGCGGCGGTGCGTTCCCGGTCGCCGTGCCCGTGACGCACAGCATTCCCGCGCTGCGCGCGGAGTACGGAGACCTCGAGCCCGGCGCCGAGACCGGCGTCGTCGTCGGTGTCGCCGGCCGCGTGGTGTTCAGCCGCAACACCGGCAAGCTCTGCTTCGCGACGCTCCAGGCCGGCGACGGCTCCCGGATCCAGGCGATGGTCTCCCTCGCCAACGTCGGCGAGGAGTCGCTCGCGGACTGGAAGGAGTACGTCGACCTCGGCGACCATGTCTTCGTGCACGGTGAGGTCATCTCCAGCCGTCGAGGCGAGCTGTCGATCATGGCGGACGACTGGGCCATCGCGTCGAAGGCGATCCTCCCGCTGCCCAACGCCTACGCCGAGCTGAGCGAAGAAGGACGCGTCCGCAGTCGCTACCTCGACCTCATCGTCCGGGAGCAGGCGCGGACGACCGTGCGTGCGCGTGCGGCGGTGAACGCGAGCCTGCGGGCGACGTTCGCCTCCCACGGCTACCTCGAGGTGGAGACGCCCATGCTGCAGGTGCAGCACGGCGGCGCGTCCGCTCGCCCGTTCGTCACCCACTCCAATGCGTTCGACACGGAGCTCTACCTCCGCATCGCCCCGGAGCTGTACCTCAAGCGCGCGGTCGTCGGCGGCATCGAGCGGGTCTTCGAGATCAACCGGAACTTCCGCAACGAGGGCGCCGACTCCACGCACAGCCCGGAGTTCGCGATGCTCGAGGCCTACCAGGCCTACGGCGACTACAACCAGATGGCGGCACTGACGCAGGAACTCGTGCAGCAGGCGGCGATCGCGGTGGCCGGGTCGACCACGGTGACGTGGGCGGACGGCACCGAATACGACCTGGGTGGCGAGTGGGACCGCATCTCGATGTACGAGTCGCTGTCGGCCGCGTCCGGGCGGACCGTCACGCCGACGGACGCCGTCGCGGACCTGATCGCCTTCGCCGAGGCGAACGGCGTCGACGTGCCGCCTCAGGCCACGCACGGCAAGCTCGTCGAGGAGCTCTGGGAGCACTTCGTGAAGGGCGACCTCGTCCGGCCGACGTTCGTCATGGACTTCCCCGTCGACACCTCCCCGCTCGTGCGGGAGCACCGCTCCGTCGAGGGCGTCGTGGAGAAGTGGGACCTCTACATCCGTGGATTCGAGCTGGCGACCGGGTACTCCGAGCTCGTGGACCCGGTCATCCAGCGTGAGCGGTTCGAGGAGCAGGCGAAGCTCGCCGCCCGCGGCGACGTCGAGGCCATGCCGATCGACCAGGAGTTCCTCCGGGCTCTGGAGCACGGCATGCCGCCGTCCGGAGGGATGGGCATGGGCATCGACCGTCTCCTGATGGCGATCACCGGCCTGGGGATCCGCGAGACCATCCTCTTCCCGCTCGTCAAGTAGCAGCGGGGCGCTCATTCTCCTCGCCGCCCACGGAAGGCCCACTCCGGCAGGACCGCACCGCCGATCATGGCGTCGAGCAGTAGCGCGAGACTGTACGTCGGGTCGATCTCCCGCGCCATCTCGAGGTAGCGGCCCGCGTGCGTGGCGCGTCCGAGCGCCCAGGACAACCAGGCCGCGACGGTGAGCGGGCCGGGGCGTGCCTCCCGCGGGGCTCGTGCCGTGGCCTCGCGTACGGCACGAAGCGCGGTGCGGAGTCGCTCGCCGTCCGGCGCCGTGCCGCGGCCGAGGAACACACGCCCGATGTCGTCGGGCACGGGTGCCCCGGCGGCGGTGAAGGCGAGCTGCGCCTCCATGGTGCGGATGCCCTGACGGTGATCGGTCGCCCACTGCGCGATCGCCGTGTCGCGGACCGGTGGTCGCCCCAGGCACCACACGAGCGCGGCGGCGGTGAGGGGCGGGAGCGGATCCGAGGCCTCGAGAACCGATTCGAGGAACGCGGGGATGTCGTCGAGCAGAGCGGCGGCGGCGATCACCTGCGGCTCGCCGGCGCGCGTCGTGCGCTCCGGACCGAGCGCACGGTCGAGGCCGTGCAGGATGCGGGCGACCTGGCGGGCCTCCGCCGCAGGGGCGGATGGCAACGCCGCTCCGGAGAACTGGTCTCCCGAGACATCGCCGAGCGCGGCGGCCCCGGGCGGCGGAACGATGTCGGTCAGCGGATGCAGCACCGGATCGGTGTCCTCGTACCGGCTCCAGCCCTCCGGCGTCACGCACAGGGCCTCGACCACTCGGAGCCCCGCGCCCTCGGCGCAACCCAGAAGCGTGTCGACCGCCACCGCGTGCGGAAGCACGAGGCCGTCCGGCGTCTGCTCCGCCGGGGTGTCGGTGTAGACGACGACGGCCAGGGCGTCGGTCCCCGGCACCCGGACGACCAGGTCGACCGCCGCCGTGGCGTAGTGGAGGACGGGGATGACGTGATCGGGGAGGTCGAGGCGCATCGCCCCGTCGCTGCGGGAGCCCCGGAACGGGAGGAGGACGATGCTCTCGCGTGGCGTGAAGCCGGCGAGGGCGGGCACGATGGCCAGGAACTGGGCGGAGTCGGAGGCGCGGAGCACGGTTGTCATGAGGAGAGGGTGACGTTTCTGCGCACGTGACGGGGCACCGGAGGGGCGCTGTGGATGAGAATCCTGGGAAGCGCCACCTGTGCACGAGTAGTCGCTCGCGTACGATGGACGCATGGACAACTTCTGGCTCGCCGCGGCATGGTCGCTCCTGCCGACGGTCGGCGTCAGCATCGTCTTCTTCGTCGTGCTTCGCGGCATCCTCCGGTTCGATCGCACGGAGCGCAAGGTGCACGCGCAGATCGAGGCCGAGGAACGCGCCGCGCGTGGGCTGCCGCCGCGCCCCTGAGTCCGACCCATCCGCTACTGTGAAGCGAGCGCGCCCGGTCCGGCGCGCCCCGGGGTGATCATCCTCGGTGTGGGTGAGGGGGCGAGATGACCGCGGAGTCCTGGGGATGGTGGGTCGCCGCCTTCGTCCTGGTGCTCGACATCATCATCCGCGTCACCGCGATCATCGTCATCCCGCGCAACCGCCGTCCCACCGCGGCGATGGCCTGGCTCCTCGCCGTGTTCTTCATCCCGGTGGTCGGCGTCTTCCTGTTCCTGCTGATCGGGAACCCCCGCCTGCCGCGCGCACGGCGCCGCAAGCAGGAGCAGATCAACCAGTACATCGCGGAGACCAGCGAGCACCTCCACTTCGGGACGCTCCGGCCGAACGCCCCCGCCTGGTTCGGGCCGATCGTGCAGATGAACCAGCGTCTCGGTGCCCTGCCGCTCTCCGGCGACAACGGCGCCCACCTCATCTCCGACTACCAGGAGTCGCTCGACGAGATGGCGGAGGCCATCCGCACGGCGCAGGAGTACGTGCACGTCGAGTTCTACATCCTGCAGTCCGACGACTCGACGGACAACTTCTTCCGCGCCCTCGAAGAGGTGGCTGCGCGGGGTGTGGCCGTGCGCGTGCTCCTCGACCACTGGGCGAACCGGGGCAAGCCGCGCTACCGCCAGACCATCGCCCGCCTGAACGACATGGGTGCGGAGTGGCACCTGATGCTTCCCGTGCAGCCGCTCAAGGGCAAGATGCAGCGCCCGGATCTACGCAATCACCGCAAGCTCCTCGTCGTGGACGGCAACATCGCCTTCCTGGGGTCGCAGAACATCACGGACTCCACCTACAACCTGCCGAAGAACATCCGGCGGGGCCTGCACTGGGTCGACCTGATGGTCCGCCTGGACGGGCCGGTGGTGCTGAGCGTCAACGCGATCTTCCTCAGCGACTGGTACAGCGAGACGGACGTCGTGCTCGAGGAGATCGACATCTCCCACGCCAACATCGGCTCCGGCGACCTGGACTGCCAGGTGGTGCCGTCCGGCCCGGGCTTCGAGGTGGAGAACAACCTGCGGCTCTTCCTCGCCCTCCTGTACGCGGCGAAGAAGCAGATCATGATCGTCAGTCCGTACTTCGTCCCGGACGAGGCCCTGCTGCTCGCGGTCACCGCGGCCGTCGATCGCGGTGTCGAGGTGCAGCTCTTCGTCTCGGAAGAGGGCGACCAGGCGATGGTCTACCACGCCCAGCGCAGCTACTACGAGGCGCTGCTCCGGGCGGGGGTGCGGATCTGGATGTATCGGAAGCCCTACATCCTCCACACCAAGAGCCTCACGATCGACGACGAGGTGGCCGTCATCGGCTCCAGCAACATGGACATGCGCTCGTTCGGCCTGAATCTCGAGGTGTCGATGCTCGTACGCGGCGAGGAGTTCGTCGCCGAGATGCGCGAGGTCGAGGACAAGTACCGGTCGCTGAGCCGGGAGCTGACGCTCGAGGAGTGGCTGCAGCAGCCGCTGCGTTCCACCGTGCTCGACAACCTCGCGCGGCTCACGTCCGCGCTGCAGTGATCGCTCGATCCGTCAACCCCGGTTTCGGGGAGCGGAACCCGCCGCTACCCTGAGGGCATGACTCCCCGCAGGCTCGTGCTCGCCGTGTCCTCCGCGCTCGCCGCGGCCCTCGTCCTCGCCGGCTGCACGGTCGGTCCCGGCGGAGCCGCACCGCGTTCGACGTCCGACCCCTCCAGCGGCCCGGGAAGTGCCGGGAGCGCGGACGACCAGGACGACATGGACGGAGCGCTCCTCGACGAGGGGCGGATGTTCGCTGTCGTCAGCTGGGGGTCGTCGACCTGCCTCCCCCAGGTGGACGAGGTGTCCGCCGAGGGGCAGCGGGTCTCCGTGACGCTCGTCGAGCCGGAAGGCGACGGCGCCACGGAGCAGGCCTGCACGGCGGACCTCGCGCCCCGGGCCAGCCTCGGAGCGCTGCCGGACGGCGTCGACCCGACCAAGGACGTGACGCTGGTGGTGACGTACGGCGACCTGATCGACGAGATCGACGTCGACGGCGACCCCGCCGCCACGGCCACTCCCGGTTCGTCGACCGAGTACCAGCCGTCCGCGGCCTGGTTCGACGACGGCGGTCTGGTGCTGCTGACCTGGGGCTCCTCCAGCTGTGCTCCGGTCGTCGACTCCGTCGAAGCGGACGGCTCGACGGGAACCGTGACCTTCGTCACGGACGAGGATCAGGTGTGCACCATGGACATGGCGCCGCGGGCCACGGTGGTCGAGTTCGCCGAGGACGAGGTCGACGACGACGCCCCGTTTAAGCTGACGCTCGTCGGCGGCGGTCTCGACGGCACGGTCGAGGTCCGCTGAGTCGGACGCCCTCGTCAGAGGATGTGCACCGGGTGACCGGTGGGCAGCGCGAGCAGAAGCGCGCCGGGGTCGGCTCGACACGTGAGGTGCACGGCCTCGCCGAACTCGTCGCCGTCGAGCTCGACGGGTGTGGGGGCGGAGGCGGCGGCCTCGGCGCGGGCACCGCGGAAGTAGTGCACCGAGGCATCCGTGCCGCGGCGCTCGAGCACGAACCGACCGGCACGTGAGCGGCGCAGCACGGAGTTGTCCCACCAGATCTTGCGCCAGACCCCGAGCCAGCCGAGCACGCCGGTCGGCTGGATGACCGCCACGTCGAGGGTCGCATCGGTGATGGAGGCGTCCGGGATGAGGGAGATGCCGGCCGGAAGCGTGCCGCAGTTCGCGAACAGGATGCTGTGCACCTTGGTGGAATGCAGGCGCCCCGTGCCGATCTGGTACACCGCCCGGAAGGGCTTGGCGCGGGGGAGGGATCGGGCGGCGCCGTCGACGTAGGCGATCCAGCCGACGGACTTCTTCAGGTCGGCACGGGTGTTCGCGATCATGTCGGCGTCGAGGCCGATGCCGGCGAGCACGACGAAGGCGTGCTCCTCCTCGGAGCCGTCCTCCCTGGTCATCCGCGCCCAGCCGATGTCGATCGGATGACGGAAGTCGCCGAGGGCGGCGCGGATCATCTCCGCCGGGTCGGCCAGCGGCAGCCCGAGATTCCGGGCGAGGAGGTTCCCGGTGCCGCTCGGCAGGATGGCGAGGGGGACCCCCGTGCCGGCGATGGCCTCCGCGACGGCGCGCACCGTCCCGTCTCCGCCGGCCACGAGCACCACATCCACGCCGCGCGCCAGTGCCTCGGCCGTCGCCCCCTGGCCCGCATCCTCCACGGTCGTCGGATAGAAGGCGGGGTGATCCCATCCCGCCTCTCGGGACAGATCGCGGACCTGCGCGCGCAGGCGCTTCCCATCGACCTTCACGGGGTTGTACACGAGCGCCGCCTGCTTCAGAACGCGGGGACTCGTGGTCATGGCGCTACTCTAGACCGGCATCCGCCGAGGGGCGGGACGCCGGTGGAGGGAAAACCAGGACGCCCGGTCCCGCGCCGCGCACCTCGTAGACTTGCGGAATGATCGACCTCGCACTCCTCCGCGAAAATCCGGAGATCGTCCGCCGTTCGCAGGCTGCCCGTGGCAACGACCAGAGCACCGTCGACGTCGCACTCGAGGCCGACCGATCGCGCCGCGCGGCACTGGCCGCGTTCGAGGAGCTCCGCGCGGAGCAGAACGCCTTCGGCAAGCAGGTCGCGAAGGCGCCCAAGGAGGAGAAGGCCGCCCTGGTCGCGCAGGCGAAGGACCTCGCCGACCGGGTCAAGCAGGCCCAGCACGCGGCCAACGAGGCCGCCGACGCCGCGGCTGCAGCCCTCGCCCGGATCGAGAACGTCGTCATCGACGGTGTTCCCGCCGGCGGTGAGGAGGACTTCGTCGAGCTGCGGCGCGTCGGGGAGGTGCCGGCGTTCGACTTCGAGCCGCGGGATCACCTCGAGCTCGGGGAGATGCTCGGCGCGATCGACATGGAGCGCGGTGCCAAGGTCTCCGGCGCGCGGTTCTACTTCCTCCGCGGAATCGGCGCCCGCCTCGAGATCGCACTCATGAACCTCGCCCTCGACAAGGCGCTGCAGAACGGCTTCGTCCCGCTGATCACGCCCACGCTCGTGCGTCCGGAGATCATGCAGGGCACCGGCTTCCTCGGCGAGCACGCCGATGAGGTCTACCACCTCGACAAGGACGACGACCTCTACCTCGTCGGCACCAGCGAGGTCGCGCTCGCCGGGTACCACAAGGACGAGATCGTCGACCTCGCGCGCGGGGCCCTCCGGTACGCCGGATGGTCGACCTGCTACCGTCGGGAGGCCGGCTCGCACGGCAAGGACACCCGCGGAATCATCCGCGTGCACCAGTTCAACAAGCTGGAGATGTTCGTCTACACGACCGCCGAGGACGCCGAGGCGGAGCACCTGCGGCTCGTCGCGCTGCAGGAGGAGATGCTGACCTCGCTCGGCCTCGCCTACCGGGTGATCGACGTCGCCGCAGGAGACCTCGGGTCGAGCGCGGCGCGGAAGTACGACATCGAGGCCTGGGTGCCCACTCAGGGCGCCTTCCGCGAGCTGACCTCCACGTCGAACTGCACGACCTTCCAGGCGCGGCGTCTCGACGTCCGGTACCGCCCGGCCGCGGAGGACGGCGGGACGGCGCCGAAGACCCAGCACGTCGCGACGCTCAACGGCACGCTCGCGACCACGCGCTGGATCGTCGCTCTGCTCGAGACGCACCAGCAGGCGGACGGCTCGGTGCGGGTCCCCGAGGTCCTGCGCCCCTACCTCGGCGGACTCGAGGTGATCCGCCCGCTCGCCGACGAGCAGGCCGCCCGATGACAGCGCCCTGGCTGGTCGGCCTCGACGTTGACGGGACCATCCTCCTGCAGGACGAGACGATGAGCCCCGGCGTGCCCGAGGCCGTCGCCCGGGTGCGGGACGCGGGTCATGTGGTGACCATCGCGACGGGACGAAGCTGGATGGCGACCCGCCGCTACGTGGAGGAGCTCGGGCTGACCGCGGACTACGTGGTGTGCTCCAACGGTGCGGTGACCATGCGCCGTGACGGCGACGAGTGGGAGCGCTGGCACGTCGAGACCTTCGACCCGACGCCGGTGCTCGCCCTGCTCCAGGAGCGCCTTCCGGACGCGCGCTACATGGTCGAGCTCGGGTCGGGGCAGCGGCTGTTCACCGAGCAGCTCGACGACTGGACGCTCGACGGCGGCCGCCAGGTCGACTTCGAGGAGCTCGGGGCCCTCCCCGTCTCCCGCATCGTCGTCGTCTCGCCCGGACACGATGAGGACGACTTCCACCGACTCGTCGCCGACGCCGGACTCAACGAGGTCTCGTATGCGATCGGCTGGACGGCGTGGCTGGACATCGCCCCCCAGGGCGTCGACAAGGGGACGGCGCTGGAGCGCGTGCGCGACGAGCTCGGCCTCGACGCGGCCCGGGTCCTCGTCGCCGGGGACGGACGCAACGACATCGGCATGTTCGGCTGGGCGCGCACCGGCGGCGGCCGCGCCGTGGCCATGGGACAGGCGCCCGCCGAGGTGAAGGACGCCGCGGGTGAGGTGACCGCCGACGTCGAGCAGGGAGGGCTTGCGGCGGCGCTGAACACGCTTCCAGCACCCGCCCAGGTCGACGCAGGAGAATAGAACTCGGCTAGACTCGCGCCTGGTCGGCAGATGTTTCTGTCGGGAGGGTTGTCCGAGCGGCCGATGGAGCTGGTCTTGAAAACCAGTGGGCAGAGATGTCTCGTGGGTTCGAATCCCACACCCTCCGCTTCCTGAGCGCGGTACCCCCGCCGTCGCTGAATTCGAAAGGGCCCGAGTGAGCGAGAACACCCGCCGCCGCCGCACCGTCGCGCGACATGGTCAGCTGCGCTCGCCCGGCGCCGCCAGTCAGCTGCTCAAGCTCCTCGCGATCAGCATGGCGGTGGTGCTCGTCAGCGGCATCGGGGTCGCGGCCTACATCTGGTTCGACTTCTCGAGCACGGTCTCGGCGAACGCCGTCGACCTCGACGGCCAGGAAGACCTCCCGCCGGACATCAGCGCGTACAAGGGCGGGTTCAACCTCGTCCTCACCGGCGTCGACACGTGCGAGGACGACTACAAGCAGTACTTCGGCGACCGGTGCACGGGCGGCGACGCCGAGGGCACCCTCAACGACGTGAACCTGCTCGTGCACGTCTCGGAGGAGCCGCGGCGGATCACGGTCGTCAGCTTCCCGCGCGACCTGATGATCCCGATCCCGTCCTGTGAGGACGAGGACGGCAACGCCACCGCCGCGATGAGCAAGCAGCCCCTGAACGTCGCGTACACCGACGGCGGGCTGAACTGCGTCGTCCGCACGATCTCCACCCTCACGGACCAGGAGGTGCAGTTCGCCGCCTCCGTGACGTTCGGCGGCGTCATCGAGATCACCAACGCGATCGGCGGCGTCGACGTCTGCCTCGCCAACCCGATCCGCGACCGCTACACCGGTCTCGACATGGCCGCCGGCACCCACACCGTCCAGGGCCTCGAAGCCCTGCAGTTCCTCCGCACCCGGCACGGTGTCGGCGACGGCAGCGACCTCGGCCGCATCGGCAACCAGCAGCAGTACATGTCCAGCCTCGCGCGCAAGCTCATCAGCGGTGAGGTGCTGGGCAACGTGCCGGTCATGCTGAAGCTCGCCAACACCGGCATCCAGAACCTGGAGACGAGCACGTCGCTCGCCGATCCCATGATGATCGTGCAGATCGCGCTCGCCGTGAAGTCGGTGCCGTTCGAGGACATCGTGTTCGTGCAGTACCCGACGCTGACCGACTGGAACGACCCGAACAAGGTCGTGCCGAACGAGGAGGCCGCCGTCGCGCTCTGGGACGCGATCGAGGCCAACGCCCAGCTACAGATCACCCACGAGAACACCAGCAACGACGGCGTCGTCGTGCAGGACCCGACGACTCCGACCGAGCCGACCGAGCCCGTCGAACCGACGCAGGAGGCGACGCCGACCCCGACGACCGCTCCGGACGTCGTGGCGCTGCCGGATTCGATCAAGGGCAACTCCGCCGCCCAGCAGACCTGCTCGAACGGCAACGTGCGCTGATCGCCCCTCAGGCGCCCCGCGGGCGGTAGACCGTCGGCGGGTGCGTCGTCGCCACGAGAGCGCGGAGCTCCGAGAGCGCGGCCGGCGCCGCTCCCCGGGCCCGCGCCTGGACGAGGACGTTGCCGAGAGCGGTCGCCTCGACAGGACCGGCGAGGACGGGAAGCCCGGTGCGGTCCGCGGTCGCCTGACACAGCAGCCGGTTGAGAGACCCGCCGCCGACGAGGTGGACGACGTCGAGGGGCTGGCCGGAGAGCCGCGCCGCCGTCCCGACGGCGTCGGCGAACGCGGCCGCGATGCTCTCCACGACGAGCCGGACGAAGGCCGGGCGCGAGGCGGGGGCGGCGACGCCGCTCGCGCGCAGGAGATCGGCGATACGCGCCGGCATGTCGCCGGGGGCCGAGAGCGCGGGGTCGTTCGCATCGAACACCGCCGACGGAGGCTCCGCGGCGGCGGCCTCGGCGAGCAGTCCCGACAGATCGATGGACGCTCCGTCTTCGGCCTCCCAGGCCCGCACGGTCTCGCTGAGGAGCCACAGTCCGGTCACGTTGTGGAGGACGCGGAAGCGGTCGTCCACGCCGCGTTCGTTGGTGAAGTTGGCGTCCCGCGCCGCCGCCGTGAGGATCGGCTCGACCCGCTCGACCCCGACCAGTCCCCAGGTGCCGCAGGAGATGTACGCGGCACGGGGTGACGTCATCGGGACGGCGACCACCGCCGAGGCGGTGTCGTGCGAGCCCACGGCGATCACCGGCAGATCCGCGCCGATGCGCTCCGCGACCCCGGGGCGCAGCCGACCGATGACCGTGCCGGGATCGACGAGGTCCGGCAGGAGGGAGGCGTCGATGCCGAGGCGGGTCGCGAGCGCCCGGTCCCAGGTGCCGGCACTCACATCCAGCAGCCCCGTGGTCGAGGCGTTGGTCCGTTCGGCGACGCGGGCGCCGGTGAGGAGGAAGGCGAGGAGGTCCGGGATGAGGAGCGCGGTATCGGCGTCGTGCCGGAGCTCGTCCGCCCGGAGCTGGTAGAGCGTGTTGAACGGGAGGAACTGCAGGCCGTTGCGTGCGTGGAGGTCGTCGAACGGGACGAGGGAGTGCACCTCGTCCACCCCGCGGGCGGTGCGGTCGTCGCGGTAGTGGAACGGCTCCGCGAGCAGCTCGCCGGCGCGGAGGAGGCCGTAGTCGACCGCCCACGAGTCGATCCCGATCGACTCGATGCCCGGTTCCCGGCGGACCGCTTCGGCCAGGCCGTCGAGGACATGGGCGACGAGCGCGTCGAAGTCCCAGTGCAGACCGTCGCCGCGGGCGACCGGGCCGTTCGGGAAGCGGGAGACCGGCTCGAGCTCCAGGACGCCCGGCCCCACGCGGCCGATCATCACGCGGCCGCTCGTGGCGCCGAGATCCACCGCCGCGACCGCACGGACGTGCCGTGCGGTTGCGGGCGAGCGGTCGTCGGTCATCGCAGGAACGCCGCGGCGACGCCGGAATCGACGGGGATGTGCAGCCCGGTGGTCCGACTCAGCTCCGGTCCGGTCAGCACGAAGACGGCATCCGCGACGTTCTCCGGCACGACCTCGCGCTTGAGGATGGTGCGGTTGGCGTAGAACTGGCCGAGGTCCTCTTCCTTGACGCCGTACGTGGCCGCCCGGTTCGCTCCCCACCCGGAGGCGAAGATGCCGGAACCGCGGACCACACCGTCGGGGTTGATGCCGTTGACCCGGATGCCGTGCTCGCCGAGTTCCACCGCGAGCAGTCGCACCTGGTGCGCCTGGTCGGCCTTCGTCGCCGAGTAGGCGATGTTGTTCGGACCCGCGAAGACGGAGTTCTTGGAGGAGATGTAGATGATGTCGCCGCCGAGCCCCTGATCGATGAGCACCCGGGCCGCCGCCTTCGAGACGAGGAACGAGCCCTTCGCCATCACATCGTGCTGGAGATCCCAGTCCTTCTCGGTCGTCTCCAGCAGCGGCTTCGACAGCGAGAGACCCGCGTTGTTCACGACGAGGTCGAGGCCGCCGAACGCGAGCACCGCCTCGTCGATCGCCGCCTGCACCGCGTCGGCGTCGGCGACATCGGCGGCCACCCCGATGGCGACGTCCTCGTTCCCGAGCTCGGCGGCCGCGGCTCTGGCCTTGCCGAGGTCGAGGTCGGCGACGACGACGCAGGCGCCCTCCGCGGCGAGGCGGGTCGCGATGGCCTTGCCGATCCCGCTCGCGGCACCGGTGACGAGGGCGATGCGGCCCTGGTGGGACTTCGGCTTCGGCATCCGCTGCAGCTTCGCCTCCTCCAGCGCCCAATACTCGATGCGGAACTTCTCCGCGTCGGAGATGGGGGCGTAGGTCGACAGGGCCTCGGCACCGCGCATGACGTTGATCGCGTTGACGTAGAACTCGCCGGCGACCCGTGCGGTCTGCTTGTTCGCCCCGTACGAGAACATCCCGACGCCGGGCACGAGGACGATGAGCGGATCCGCGCCTCGGATCGCGGGGGATTCGGCGGTCGCGTGGGCGTCGTAATAGGCCTGGTAGTCGGCGCGGTAGGCGGCGTGGAGCTCCCGCAGGCGTTCCGTCTGCTCCTCCAGGGTCGCGGTGGCGGGCAGGTCGAGGAGGAGCGGCTTGACCTTGGTGCGCAGGAAGTGGTCGGGGCAGCTCGTGCCGAGGGCGGCGAGGGCCGGAGCCTTCTCGGACGCCAGGAAGTCGAGGACCACGTCGCTGTCGGTGAAGTGGCCGACCATCGGCTTGTCCGTCGACGCGAGACCGCGGGTGGTGCCGGCGAGGGCGGCCGCCCGTGCGCGGCGCTCCGGCTCCGGCAGGGCCTCGAAGCCCGATCGCGTGCCGCCGAACGGCGCGGGGGAGCCGTGCTCCGCGATGTAGGCGGCGGCGGTGTCGATCATCCACAGGGAGTTCGCCTCCGCCTCCTCCGAGGTGTCTCCCCACGCGGTGATGCCGTGGCCGCCGAGGATCGTGCCGATGGCCTGCGGGTTCTCCGCCTTGATCTGCGCGATGTCGAGTCCGAGCTGGAAGCCGGGGCGGCGCCACGGTACCCAGACGACCCGATCGCCGAAGATCGTCGTCGTGAGTGCCTCGCCGTCGGCCGCGGTGGCGATCGCGATTCCCGAGTCGGGGTGGAGATGATCCACGTGCGGGGCGTCGACCAGGCCGTGCATCGCGGTGTCGATCGAGGGGGCGGCGCCGCCCTTGCCGTGCAGGCAGTAGTCGAACGCCGCGACCATCTCATCCTCCCGCTCGACCCCGGGATAGACATCGACGAGCGCGCGCACGCGGTCGAGGCGGAGGACCGCGAGACCGGCCTCGGTCAGGGTGCCGAGGTCACCACCGGAGCCCTTCACCCAGAGGAGTTCGACCGGCTGCCCCGTCACCGGGTCGATCTCGGTGCCCTTGGCGGAGGTGTTGCCGCCCGCGTAGTTCGTGTTCTTCGGGTCGGCGCCCAGGCGGTTGCTCCGCGCGATCAGGTCGGCGGCGGTGGGGTTGGTCATGTGAGTCCTCGGTTCGTGAGTGAAGATGCCGGTCGACGCCGGAGAGTCAGGGGAGCTGCAGGATCCGAGTCGCGAACCGATCGATCGTCGCGGCGAAGGCGGATTCCTCGGGGCGGTTGAGGTGCCCGTGGGTGGTGCCCGGCTCGACGACGACGTCGACCTCCACGCCGGCGGTGGCGAGGGAGCCGGCGAACGCCTCGCCGGACATACGGAGTTCGTCGGTCTCGTCGTTGACCATGATGGTGGGCGGGAAAGAGGCGAGCGCCGTCGGCTCTGCGGTGCCGGGGACGGCATAGACGTCCGCCGTGTCGGGGTCGCTCCCGAGATAGTTCTCGTACATGCCCCGCACGAAGTCCGGGGTGAACACGTCAGCGGAGGGATCTCCGTCGAGCAGGGCACGCAGCTCCGGGTCGGGAGCGGCCTGCACCGCCTGCAGGGTCGGGTAGGCGAGGACCGCGAGTGCGGGCACCACGCCGCCCTCGTGCGCGAGGCGGAGCGCCGCGCCGGTGGCGAGGTTGCCGCCTGCGCTGGCTCCGCCGATCGCCCAACCTCGCGAAGCGACGTCCGACGTGGCGGCCCAGCGGAACGCGGAGACCATCTCGTCGTGCGGGACGGGGTAGTGCACACCCCCGCGCTTCTCCGCGCCGAGGCGTGCGCTCCACTCGGCTGTCATCGGGGCGAGGGCGTAGTCCACGCTCACCACGGCGATCCCGTGGTCGACGAACGCCCGCGCGACGGCGTCGGCCTCCGCCATGTCGATGTCGCCGCCGGCGAATCCGCCGCCGTGAGCCCACACCAGGCCGTGGCCGCTCGGCGACTTCGGGGAGTAGACGCGCACACGCAGCGGCCCGTGCGGCCCGTCCAAGACGTGATCGTGGATGTCGCGCGCGCTCATACGCTCAGGCTCCCCAGCCCGCCTGCACGCCGCCCACGCGCTCCTCCGCGATCCGCTGCCCGTACCCGGAGGCCGCGTACGCCGCCATCGGGTCGGCGGGCAGCCCGCGCTCCTCTCGCCACGCGGCCAGGGCCGGGCGGACGTCGGTGGAGAAGGCGTCCATGAAGACGGCGTTCGCGGTGAGCACGTCGCCGCTGCGCTGGGCAGTCGTCAGCGCATCCCGGTCGACGAGCAGCGCCCGCGCGGTCATCTCCTGCACGTTCAGGACGGAGCGGATCTGTCCGGGGATCTTGTCCTCGATGTTGTGGCACTGGTCCAGCATGAAGGCCACGTCGGGGTTGTTCAGCCCGCCGCCCCGGATCACCTCGAACAGGATCCGGAACAGCTGGAACGGGTCGGCGGCACCCACGATGAGGTCGTCGTCCGCATAGAAGCGGGAGTTGAAGTCGAACGAGCCGAGCTTGCCGAGGCGCAGCAGCTGCATCACGATGAACTCGATGTTGGTGCCCGGCGCGTGGTGACCGGTGTCGAGGCAGACCATCGCCTTGTCGCCGAGGGCGGTCACCTGCACGTAGGACGTCCCCCAGTCCGGGACGTCGGTGTGGTAGAACGCCGGCTCGAAGAACTTGTACTCGAGCACGAGGCGCTGGTGGTCGCCGAGGCGCGCGTAGATCTGCTGCAACGAGTCGTGCAGGCGGTCCTGGCGTCCGCGCAGGTCGGCCTGACCGGGGTAGTTCGACCCCTCCGCCAGCCAGATCTTCAGGTCGCGGCTGCCGGTGGCGTCCATGACGTCGATGCAGGCCAGGTGGTGGTCGATGGCCTTGCGGCGCACGGCCGCATCCTCGTGGGTGAGGGCGCCGAACTTGTAGTCGTCGTCCTGGAAGGTGTTGGAGTTCACGGTGCCGAGGGCGACGCCGTGGTCCTCGGCGTGACGGCGCAGGTCGTCGAAGGAGTCGACCAGATCCCACGGGATGTGCAGCGCCACGGTGGGGGCGAGCCCGGTGTGGGCGTGGACCTGCGCGGCGTCGGCGATCTTCTCGTACGGGTCGCGGGGCGTGCCGGGAGTGCTGAACACCTTGAACCGGGTCCCGGAGTTGCCGAACGCCCAGCTGGGCAGCTCGATGCTCTGCTTCTCGAGCGCGGCGAGGATGTCGGGGGTGAGGATGCTCACGATGCACGGCCTTCGTTGTCGGTGGCGGGTGTGACGCTCTCGCCGGCGGCGGCGAGCTGGTCTTCGAGGTGGAACACCTCGGTGAGAGGGGTGGCGGCCTGATCGGGACGGCCGTCGAGGTCGAGGAAGAAGGGGGCCATCTCGGCCTCCCAGCGTGCGGCGACGGGGGAGGCGGCGAGGTACGCCTGCGCGGCCGCATCGTCATCGGTCTCGTAGTAGCCGAAGAGCACCCCACCGCTTCCGAGGAAGAGGCTGTAGTCGCGCCGTCCGGCGGCCGCGATCTCGCGGAGCATCTCCGGGCGCACCGGCGTGTGACGGGCGAGGTACTCGGGCAGCAGCTCGGGCTTCACCTGGAGCTGGAAGGCGACGCGGGTCATGCGATTCCTCTCGGGGGTCCGGCCGGCGCCCGCGGGGAACGCCGGCCGGAGGCGACTCAGAAGTCGAAGTCGCCGATGTTGTCGGCGTCGAACACGAACGGGTCGCCCAGCAGGACGATGCCGTCGGCGCCGACGGTGTACTCGCCGAGGTCGCCGGCCTCGAAGGTGTCGCCCTCTTCGCCGGTGATGTCGCCGGCGATCAGGGCCTGGGCGGCGTAAGCGGCCAGGTAGCCGAGGTCGGCCGGGTTCCACAGCGCGAAGGCGGTGACGGTGCCGTCCTCCACGTACTCGCGCATCTGGTTGGGCGTGCCGAGTCCGGTCAGCGCGACCTGGCCCTTGAAGTCGGACGTCGACACGTAGCGCGCCGCGGCGGCGATGCCGACCGTGGTGGGCGAGACGATGCCCTTGAGGTCCGGGTGGGTCTGCAGCAGCGCGGCCGTCTTGTCGAACGACGTCTGGTCGTCGTCGTCGCCGTAGACCGTCTCGACGATCGTGATGTCGGGGTACTCGCTGGCGACGTACTCCTCCATCAGCTCGATCCAGGCGTTCTGGTTCGTGGCGTTGGCCGACGCGGAGAGGATGGCGATCTCCCCGGCGCCGCCGATCTGCTCGGCGATGAGGTCGATCTGCACCTTCGCGATGCCCTCGGAGTCGGCCTGGTTGATGAACAGGTCGCGGCAGTCCGTGTTGGTGTCGGAGTCGAAGGTGACGACCTTGACCCCGGCATCCCTGGCCTCGTTCAACGCGTCGCAGATGGCTTGCGGGTCGTTGGCCGAGACGACGAGGGCGCCGACACCCTGCTGCGTGGCCGTGTTGATGTAGCTGACCTGGGCGTCGGGCGTGGCCTCGGCAGGCCCGACCTCGGAGAACGTGCCGCCGAACTCCTCGACGGCCTTCTTGCCGCCCTCGCTGGACGTGTCGAAGTACGGGTTGCCGAGGTTCTTGGGCAGGAAGGTGATCGAGGCGTTCGCCCCGTCGCCGCCGCCGTCTCCGCCGCCGTCGGTGGAGCCGGCGCAGCCGGTCAGTGCGACCGCCGCCGCCACCGCGAGGGCGGCGAAGGCGGTGACACGCTTGCGTGCAAACGTCATTGTTCGTTCCTTTCGTCGGGAGATGCCGCGGATGCGGCGTCCATCGGTGCCTTCGTCGCTGTGGCGGCACCGGCGGGGGGTCTGCCCGGTCGGCGGCGTGCCTTCTGCAGCCAGGCCAGGAAGCTTGCGGCCACCACCGAGATCACGAGAAGCGTGCCGGTGATGATGTTGATGACGTCGGAGGTGACGTTCACCAGGCGGAGCGCACTCGCGAGCGCGCCGATGAGGAAGGCGGCGGCGATGACGCCGTAGATCTTGCCGCGACCGCCGAACACCGACACCCCGCCGAGCACGACGGCCGCGATGACCTGGAGCTCGAGGCCGGTGGCGTTGTCGCCGCGGGCGCTGCCGTAGCGGAGCGTGTAGAAGATGCCGGCGAACGCGGCGACCGCTCCGGACAGCACGAACAGGATGAGCTTCGTGCGCTCGACGTGCACACCGGAGAAGTGCGCCGCGTCCTTCGACAGCCCGATCGCGTACACCCCGCGGCCGAAGGGTGTGAAGTGCAGCAGGACCGCGAAGACCGCGACGAGCAGGAGGAACGGGATCGTGATGACGGGGATCGGGGTGCCCGCGATCTTCGCCTTGGCGAGAGCCGTCCAGAACTCCGGGAAGTCGGTGACCGCGGCCGTGCCGAGCAGCCCGACGGCGAGGCCGCGGAAGAGGGCGAGCGTGCCGATCGTGACGGCGAGCGAGGGCAAGCCGACGACCGTCACGAGGAAGCCGTTGAACGCGCCGCCGACCACGCCCACGACGAGGGCGGCGAGGGCCGCGAGCTCGAACGGGATCCCTGACTGCACCAGAGCGCCGGTGACGACGCTGGACAGTCCGACCATGCTGCCCACCGAGAGGTCGATCTCGCCGGTGATCATGATGAGGGTCATCGGCAGGGCGATCAGGAGGATCGGCGCGATGTCGAGCAGCAGGTAGGTCAGCGTGATGGGCTGTCCGAACCCGCGGATGCTGGAGGCCGAGACGACCGCGACGAGCAGGAGCAGACCGACGATCGCGGCCTCGCGCGTGAGCAGGAGCCGGCGCCACAGGGGCTTGTCGTAGTCGCGGATGACGCGGGTGGTCGCGGTGGCGGTCGCGGTGGTCATGATTCGTCCCTCGCCTCGATGAGCCGCCGTCTCTGCCGCACCGCGAGCACGCGGTCGAGCACGATGGCGCCGATGATGAGCAGGCCGACGACGGCACGCTGCCAGAAGTCGGGGATGCCGAGGATCGGCAGAGCGCGGTTGATGGTCAGCAGCAGGACGGCGCCGATCGCGGCGCCCCACACCGAGCCGATGCCGCCGGTGATCGCGACGCCGCCGATGACGGCCGCGCCCACCGCGTCCAGCTCCCATCCCGCTCCCGCCTGGGAGTTGATGGTGCCGTACCGGGCCGCGTAGAAGACGCCGGCGAGTCCGGCGAGCGCTCCCGACAGGACGAACGCGGTGAGCACGCGGCGCGTGACGCGCAGGCCGTAGAGCTCGGCCGCCGCGGGGTCGGAGCCGATCGCGTAGAACTCCCGGCCGCCGCGGGTGTTCTTCATGTACCAGGCGGCGACGGCGAGCACGACGACCGCGACGATCGCGAGGATCGGGATGCCGAGGACCTGCCCCGTGCCGAGGGCGAGGAAGTCGCGCGGCATGTCGGAGGCGTTCACGCGGTCGCTGCCGGTCCACAGCACGTTGATGCCGCGGTAGGCGTAGAGGGTGCCGAGGGTGATCACCATCGCCGGCACCTTGGCGTATGCGACGAGCGCACCGTGTCGGGGCCGAGCAGAGCGCCGAGCACCACGGCGGCGACCACGACCAGGACGATCGGGATGCCGGGGATGTCGATGAAGAGCCGACCGGTCAGGTACGCGGTCAGACCCATCACGGAACCCACGGACAGGTCGACGTTGCGCGTGATGAGGACGATGGCCTGTCCCACGGCGACGAGCACGAGGATCGAGGGCGTCAGCAGCAGGTCGCGCCAGCCGTCGGCGCTGAACAGGAACTTCGGATTGTTGAGGGTCGCGGCGGTCACCACGAGCACGAGGGCCAGGAGGATGCCGAACTCGCGGGCCCTGCCGAGACCGGAGATGCGCTTGGTGAGCGCGGAGACGGGGATGGCGGTGGTCACGAGCTGAGCTCCGATGCGTGCGTCGCGGCGAACATGACGTTCTCGGAGGTGGCCTCCGAGCGGGGGATCTCGGCCGTGATGCGACCCTCGCGCATCACGAGCACCCGGTCGGCCATGCCGAGCACCTCGGGCAGCTCGGACGAGATCATGAGGATGCCCATGCCCTGACCGGCGAGCTGGGACAGCAGGCGGTGCACCTCGGACTTGGTGCCGACGTCGATGCCGCGGGTCGGCTCGTCGATGAGCAGCACCTGCGGCTGCGTGGCGAGCCATTTCGCGAGGACGACCTTCTGCTGGTTGCCGCCGGAGAGCGTCGCGGCGACGGTGTCCAGGGCGTGGGTCTTCACCTCGAGCCGCGACGCCCACTCCCGGGCGGCGCGGTTCTCCATCGCTGTGGTGAGCAGGCCGAGGCGGGCGAGACGCCGACGGATCGCGAGGGTGATGTTCCCGCCGACGCCGGCTTCGATGACGAGGCCCTGCTTCCGGCGGTCCTCGGGGACGAGGGCGAGACCGGCGCGCATGGCGTCGACCGGACGGCGCGCGCGGATCCGGCGGCCCTTCATGCGCACGCTGCCCTCGCGGTACCCGTCCACGCCGAAGACCGCGCGCGCGACCTCGCTGCGCCCGGCGCCGACGAGGCCGGCGAGCCCGACGATCTCGCCCGCACGGACGGAGAACGAGATGTCGTGGAAGAGGCCGGGGCTCGTGAGCCCCTCGACCTCGAGCAGCGGCTCGCCGATCGTCGCCTCCTGCTTCGGGAACAGCTCGGACACCTCGCGGCCGACCATCTGGTGCACGAGTTCGTCGACCGTGGTGTCGGCGATGGCGGAGGTCGCGATGTACGCGCCGTCTCGCATGACCGTGACGGTGTCGCAGAGCGCGAACACCTCGTCGAACCGGTGCGAGATGAAGATGAGGCCGCGGCCCTCGTCGCGCAGGCTCCGGGCGATCGCGAACAGGCGCTCCACCTCCACGCCGGAGAGCGCCGCGGTGGGCTCGTCCATGATGAGCAGCGTGGCGTCGAGGGAGACGGCCTTGGCGATCTCGATGACCTGCTGGTCGGCGATCGACAGGCCTTCGGCGGGGCGGTCGGGGTCGATGGTGACGCCGAGGCGGGTGAAGAGGCGCTCGACCTCGTGGCGCATGGCCTTGCGGTCGATCCGCCCGAACCGCCCGGTCGGCTGGCGGCCCATGAAGATGTTCTCGGTGACGGAGAGGTCGGGGAAGAGCGTCGGCTCCTGGTAGATGACCGCGACGCCGGCCGCCTTCGACTGGGCGGTCGAGGTGAAGTCCACGTCTTCGCCGCGAAGCCGGAAGACCCCGCCGTCGCGCTGGTAGAGACCGGCGACGATCTTCACGAGCGTGGACTTGCCGGCCCCGTTCTCGCCGACGAGCGCGTGGATGGAGCCGGGGCGGACGGCGATGGTGCCGGAGCGCAGGGCGATCACCGACCCGAACGCCTTCTGGACGTCGGCGAGCTCGAGCACGGGCGCCGTCGTGGGTGAGGACATCATTTCTCTCTCCATTGAGGGAATGAATCGTTTCAAACCCTGATGGAGATGAGACTAGGGGCTGTGTTGACGCGTGTCAATACGGCATGAGAGTCTGAGGCGATCCCCGCGGATGAGTCGTTTCAGCGGCGGGAGCCGGAGGGAGGGCGCGATGGCCGTCAGTGTGCGGGAGGTCGCCGAGGACGCGGGTGTCTCCGTCGGGACCGTGTCGAACGTGCTCAACCGGCCGGAGAAGGTGGCCGCGGAGACCGTCGCGCGTGTGCAGGCGTCGATCGACCGCCTCGGGTTCGTGCGCAACGACGCGGCACGGCAGCTCCGTGCGGGGCGCAGTCGGACGATCGGCCTCGTCGTGCTCGACATCCGCAACCCGTTCTTCGCCGAGGTGATCCGCGGAGCCGAGGAGCGCGCCGACCAGCACGGACTCTCCGTCCTCGTCGCCAACAGCGACGAGAAGCAGGAGCGGGAGGCGATGCATCTCGATCTCTTCGAGGAGCAGCGGGTGACCGGCGTGCTCGTCACTCCCGTGGCGGAATCCCTGCCGCGGCTGGTGCGGATGCATGAGCGCGGGACGCACGCCGTGCTCGTCGACCGGGAATCGCAGGACGAGCGGTTCGCCTCCGTCGCCGTCGACGATGTCGAGGGCGGACGCATCGCGACCGAGCACCTGCTGGCGGTCGGTCGTCGCCGGATCGCCTTCGTCGGCGGCCCGGTCGCGCTGCGCCAGGTCTCCGACCGCCTGAGCGGCGCGCAGGCCGCGGCGGCCGCGGCGGGGATCGGGCTGGAGTTCATCCCGACCTCCGCGCTCACCGTCGAGGAGGGACGCCGGGCCGGTGCGCAGATCCTCGACCGCGCCCCCGGGGACCGGCCTGACGCGGTCTTCGCGGCGAACGACCTCCTGGCCCTGGGCCTCCTGCAGAGCCTGGTGATGACCGGCGACGCCCGGGTCCCCGAGGACATCGCACTCGTGGGCTACGACGACATCGACTTCGCCGCGGCCGCCGTGATCCCGCTCAGCTCGGTGCGGCAGCCGGCCGCCCTCATCGGCTCGACCGCGGTCGACCTGCTGCTGCGGGGGCAGGACGAGGTGGCACCGGCGCCGGAGCACGTGCTGTTCCGGCCGGAGCTCGTCGCCCGCCGCTCGACGACCGGGGAGTGACCGTCAGGCCGGGGTCGATGTGGTGCGTTGGGCGCTCGCACCCCGCATGATGCGGGCGACGGCGGTGATGAGGAAGAGCTGCCCGGTGATCCCCTCGGCGACGGCCACCGCCTGCACGCCCGGTCCGACGGGGACGAGGTTCCCGTAGCCCGTCGTGGTCAGTGCCGTGAAGGAGAAGAAGAGCTGATTGCCGAGCGAGTCGTTCGCCGCATCTCCGAACAGCGGCGTCGGCAGCAGCAGCGACAGCAGGTTGTAGACGAAGGCGAAGAACATGCCGACGAGGATGTACGCGGTCACCGCGGCCAGGAGGGCCTCGACGTCGAGGCCTCGGCGGGTGACCTGGTGCGCGATGATGGCCCACGGCGCCACGAGCAGCGCGATCATGGAGGCGGCGGAGAGCGCCACGGCGAGCGCCGGACTGTCCGTGGCGAAGAACGCCGCGAGGAGGGCGGCCAGGCCGGCGGCCGAGAGCACGACCCACGACACCCGCTGCACCAGGGCGTGCGCCCTGGTCACGCGGAACACGATCGCGACCGTGACCAGCATCGCCAGGAACGCCCAGGGGCTGGGGACCGTGCCGGGCTGGGCCGCGCACAGTCCGTACGACACGATGAGGAGGGCGAGCACCGCGGCATAGCCCAGGGCGCCGCGCCTCGGGTCGGCCGGGGCGGCGAACCCCGCGCGGACGTGCGCTCCCGATGGCTCGGACATGGCGTCTCCTCTCGCGTCCGCGGGCGCCGGACCCTCGCAACGTGCGGCCAGTATCGCAGGGCATGCGGCCGGCTCCAGGGAGCATCCGAGATCGGCGGTTCGTGACCACGCGCCGGACCCGTTATGATGGTGGGGTGCATCCGTGCTCTCGAGCCGGATGCCTGGAGACGTCGCATAGTCCGGCCTAGTGCACCACCCTGCTAAGGTGGAGTCCCCTTACGGGGACCAGGGGTTCAAATCCCCTCGTCTCCGCCAAATTTTTCCTGGTCAGATCCGGTTTTCTTCCGGGAAACCGCCGGAACCACCGTTACCGAGATAGCCCCGACCCTCGTTGCTGGACAGCGGAGCTTCAGCGAGCATTGCGGTCTGCCATCAGGTGCGCGACGACCGGCGCGAGTGCGACGCCCAGGGCGTGGTGCTGGTCGGCGTCGAGATGCACGCCGTCGTGCTTGCTGCTGGTGGTGATCGTGTTCGAGTCGAAAAAGACGCAGCCGGTGTCTTCGCTGACCTGTCGAATTGCCTGCGCGAGACCCTGTGCGGCGATATCCCCGCCCGCGAACTTCGGGCCGATCGGTCCTCGAGGGTTCTCGAGCTGCGGGGGCGCGATGACGAGAATCGGCGGGGTAGGCATCCCGGGCTCGATCGGTGCTGTCCTGATCGCGTTGATGAGCGCTGCGATGCCCATCGCGGAGTGCCAGGGTTTGTGCTGGTGCATGGATTGGAAGTCGTTGGTGCCGAGTAGGAGAATCACGAGGTCGAGCGGTGATTGCGCTTCTATGACCTGTTGGATGCCGCTGAGGGCGTTCCGCCCCGGTTTGTATGGGTCGTCGAAGGCGGTGCGGCGCCCGTTGAGACAGTCCTCCGTGAGCCGGATGTGACCGTCCCATCCCGCGTTGAGCGCGGCGTGCAGAACTCCGGGCCAGCGCTCTTCGAAAGGAAGTCGCTGCCGAGTCGTCGGGACTATGCCCCAGGTCAGCGAGTCCGAGTACACAAGGATGTGCTTCGTCGTTGGCATCTTGGCTCCTTTGCGTTGCCGTCGTTTCTTTTTGCGTTCACGGGTCTGGAAGGAGGATCGTGGCGAGGTTGACGCGTTGCTGACCGTCCTCCCGTTCCGTCAGGTAAGGAGTGAGTAGCTCAGCGAGGCCTGCCTGAATCGTGGCGAGATCCTCCCTGCTCACGTACAAGGGCGTTCGGGCGAATCCGACCAGCTCACGGGCTTCGGGAGAATCCGCGCTGAGGAAGCGATCGAAGTCACCCGTGACGTCTCCCAGGAAAGCCAGGAAGGCAGTGCTCAGCTGCGCGCTGCTCATCGCAGAAAGCTCAGCGTGGTCAATGGCTGCCATCCGGTCGCCCAGCGCCAAGGTTCGCTCGATCGCACCACGAGATCTGCGCTCGTCGACCACTGCGACAACCTCGGCATCGAGGAGGGCAGCCACATGTCGGTAGAGCGTGGCCTGCGGGATATCCGGGAGCGCCTCGCGCAACTGCGCCGTCGTGCGGTTGCGGCCACCCAGCTGCTGGACGATCCGCAATCGCACCGGGTGCAGTACGACCTTTGCCAGAGCAGTCCCGTCGGGCACGTTGACTCCTCACTGTTATCACGATGATAATGTTCTCAGTACGATTTCCACTCTAGCGATCGAGGAGAGAACGATGACGAACATCACATACGACCGAGCCGGAGTGCACGTGCAGTTTCCCGGTTGGGAGTCGACGATGACGGGCTTGCCGAAGCTGTTGATTCCGAGGTCGGCGATCCGTGGTGTCGCGAGCGAACAGGGATGGACTTCCGAGATCCTCGGGATGAAGTCCGGTCTCGTCATCTCCGGCTACCGCAAACTGGGCACGTTTAGGCACCCTTCCGGGGTGCGGCGCCTGGTCTCAATGAAGCGCGGGCACCCGCTGCTGCGGATCGCCGTCGACCGGGCCGCCGTCGGGTTCGACGAGATCCTCCTGAGCACCGATGCTGCAGCGTCGATCGCGGCAGACCTCCGATCGGATGTGCACTCTTGAACGCTGCGATCGAGGTAGAGGCGCTCTCCAAGCGGTTCGGAAACGTCGTTGCACTCGAAGATGTGAACGTGAAAGTCGAGTATGGGCGCATCGTCGGGTTTCTCGGGCCCAATGGGGCAGGGAAATCGACGCTGATGCGCGCGCTACTCGGCCTGATCCGCTCAGACAGCGGTGAGACGCTCATCGCCGGCCTGCCCTACGCCCACCTGTCTGCGCCCGCAAGTACCGTGGGCGCGGTCCTGGACATCGCGTCAGCGCATCCACGCATGACAGCACGCGCTCACCTTCACACCTACGCGGCACTCGGAGGAATGGACCGGTCGCGGGTGGACACCGTGCTATCCCTCGTGGGGGCGCAGTCGTACGCCGATCGTCGAATCGGCGCCTTCTCCACCGGGATGCGGCAGCGCCTCGCGCTGGCCACCGCGATGCTCGGCGACCCGGACATCCTCGTGCTCGATGAGCCGTCGAACGGTCTGGACCCAAGCGGAATCGCGTGGCTCCGCACATTCCTGCGCGGGTTCGCCGATGCTGGCGGCGCCGTACTGCTCTCCAGCCATGTGCTTCATGAGATCGAGCACGCGATCGACGACGTCATCCTCATCGACCAGGGCCGCACCGTCTGGACGGGCGCGCTCGAACGACTCGTGGCGCAAGATGCTCCTCTCGAGGAAGCATTCCTGCACCTCACGCAGAAAGGACCTCTCTCATGAATGCCGTCTACGGAGAGGTCGTGCGACTGCGCGCCACCGGAGTAGCACTGTGGTCGGCAGTGGTTGCGCTCGCGTGTGGTGGCGGATTGACGCTTCTCCTTGCGCTCACCGGACCGCAGAACGCCCAGCCTCCCATGCCGGACATCGACACCCCCGAAGGCGTTGGATTCGTGCTCGGCATCGGGACCGTGCTTCTGTTCATCCCCGCGCTGGTCGGGACCATCGCGATCACAAGCGAGTATCGACACCGCACGATCGGCACGACGCTCCTCGTCGTTCCTCGACGGGGTCGAGTACTAACAGCCAAGCTCGCCGTGTACACAGTGCTGGGCATCGTCTACGGAATGATCGCATCTCTGTCGGCATTGCTCGCCCTGATCGTCGCAGCATGGGTGCGCGGTGTACCGCTGGGCGTCGATGCGGTGGATCTGGCGCCGGCCCTCATACAGCTCACCCTCGCCGCTGCGGCCTACATGCTGCTCGGAGTAGGTATCGGCGCGTTGGCGCGTTCACCCTTCGTCGCGATCGGCGTCGTGCTCGGCTACTTCCTGTTCGTCGAGTACATCCTGATGCTGGTTCCCGGCGTCAACGCGATTTACCCGTTCCTGCCGGGCGGCGCGACGGCATCGCTGACGAGTTTTGACTTCCTCACCGGCGCGATCGCGAGCCAGACAGCGCTGACGCCTGCGACGATGGTCTCACCTGTGCTCGGCGCTGCGATTCTCGTGGCATACGCGGTCATCGCGGCGATTCTCGCCGTCTTCGTTCCCCTTCGGCGAGACCTGAGGTGACCGGATCCAGGGTCTCGCCGAACGAAAGCCTCTATGTCTGCACATACGCGCTCGCGTAGTCCTCGCTGGGGGCCACGGGCTGGATGATGTCGAGCAGGACGCCGTCGGGGGCGGCAACGATGAAGTGCCGCTGACCGAAGTCCTCATCGCGAAGCGGTAACACCACGTTCGCCTCTGTCTTGCCGGCCAGCTGCGTGTGGACGGCATCGACGTCGCTGACTTCGAGGTTGACGATCACTCCTCGGGGAAGCTCACGGTATCCGTCCGGCACCGTGGGGTGATCGTGAGCCAAGATCGCCAGCTCGAACTCCCCTAAGCGCAAGCTGACATACCAGTCGGATTCAAAGGTCGTCTCAAAACCGATGAAGTCGCGGTAGAAGGACGCCGCGGCGTCGACATCGCGAGACATGAGCACGGGATAGAGGCTGGTGACGGACATTGCACTCCTTTACGTACGATATGAATGTAAAGAAGTCAGTATACATACACGCTGTACGTAAAGGGAGAGGACCATGCCTCGCGCCTCCGCGGCCGACGCCGCCCAGACAGCCCAACGCATCCTCGATTCGGCGAAGGAGCTCTTCTCAGCACGAGGCTTCAGCGAAGTCTCGGTCGATGACGTCGCCCGGGACTCCGGGGTCACGCGAGGCGCGGTCTACCACCACTACCGGAACAAGGTCGCACTGTTCGGCGAGGTCGTCGCCCGCCTCCAAGCCGACGTCGCACGAGCTGTCGTCGCGGCAGCAGAGAAGGCAGACCCGCAGCCTCTCGAACAGCTCAGGGCCGGGTCGCACGCATTCCTCGATGCGATCACGAACGGGGCGGCCATGCGAATCCTGCTCATCGATGCACCAGCGGTGACCGGCTGGCAGGAATGGCGCCGACTCGACGCGGAGAACTCGGCGACACATCTGCGAGAGGCACTACGTGAGGCGGGAGTTGCAGAAGACATCCTCGATGCGTCGACCGCGCAGCTCTCCGGCGCGATGAACGAGGCGGCCCTCTGGACGGCCCAACACGAGGACACCGACCTGGCTCGTCGGCAATCTCATAAGGTTCTCGACAGACTACTCACGGCCTACGTGTCGTAGAGCCGGTTCTGGGGCATGGGCGAGCTTTCCAGAGATTCGCACGATGTCAAGGAGGTCGCGCGCGTCGAGCCGATCGGCGAAGCGGCGGCGCACGGATTCCAGGTGCACGGCAGTCGCTCCGCGAAGGGCGTCGAGCCCGAGTGGGGCGAGTACGAGCAGACAGCCGCGACCGTCTGCCGGGTCGGGGTCACGGCGAATCAGCTCTCGCGCTTCCATCCTGCCGGCCTGACGCGAGAGCCTGCTTCGCGACCACCCCATCTTCTGCGCCTGGGCATGCAGTGTGCTCGTCATCTCCGGCGCTTCGACCAGGGTGCTGAGTACTTCGTAGTCGGGCTCCGAGAGACCTGATGCAGCAAGGTCGTGCACCACACCGGCCTGCACTGCGATCGTCATGCGACGAAACGCGCGCCAGGCGACCTCCTCGTCCTCGCTCAACCAAGGCGCCGCCGACCCGATCCTTTTCGTTGACATGTAATCATTCTACGATCTATGCTCGTTTACATGTCAACGATATCGCCTAGAGTCGTGATCCTCACGTGCAGCACCAGGCCCGGAGCGATGGGCCCGGCGGTTGCAGACTGGCTCCTGCAAGCCCTCACCCCCCGCGCTGACGCACTCGACGTCGAGCTTCAGCATGTGTCGTTGCGCGATCTCGATCTCCCGTTCTTCGACGAGGAGGATCATCCTGCTCTCGGCGCCTATCGAAACCCGCACACCAAAGCGTGGAGCAAGATCGTCGACGAGGCGGATGGCTTCATCGCGGTCACACCTGAGTACAACTACGGCATGCCCGCAACGCTCAAGAACGCCCTCGACTACCTGAGCCATGAATGGGCGTGGAAGCCCATGGGATTCGTGAGCTACGGCAACACGTCGGCAGGCACCCGATCCGTGCAGCACGCGAAACAGGTGACAACGACGCTTCGTCTCGTCCCGCTCGGCTCGACCGTCGCCCTGCGGCTGAAAGACACGATCGATTCGACTGGGGTTCGTCCGAGTGTACAGCTGACCGCGTCGGCGAAGGGCTTGCTGGAGGAGCTGGTCAGACTAGCTCACGCGCTCAAGCCCATGCGGGAGGCTGCACGACCCGGTATCGACGTTGGGCCGTTGCCCGGAAGCTACACACGCTCGTTGACTCCCGACGACGCCCCGCACGTACTGGTTCTGCAGCGATGCTGCTGGGTCGACGAGGCGTTGAGCAACGAAACACTAGACCTCGCTCCGTTCACCGAGACCCTCGAAGACGTGCAGACCTGGCTCACCGACTGGGAGACCATCGGACTCTGGCTCCACGGGCGTCTCATCGGAATGGTTCGCGCTCGACGCGCATCGCGAACAGGGCACATCGGCAGACTCGCCGTCGTTCCCGATCTCTACGGGCGGGGAATCGGGCGCTGGCTCCTCCGGCACGCGACGGATGCTCTCGCGAGCTCCTGCGACCGTATCGAGCTCAGCACCGGATCGCGGAGCACGAAGAACATCCATCTGTACACGAGCGAAGGGTTCGTCCAGCACACCGAGGACCCCGAAGGAACAGTCGAACTCGTCAAGCGCTTCTGAAGCGAAACCCGACGGACTGGCACTCGGCTTCCTGCCCATGCACCTACTTGTCGTCGCCCGGTTGAGGAATCGGCAGGCTTTCGAGGAATGCTCTTGCCGCAGGGGCGGGATTGAAGCTGCTCCACGCGAGGTGCTCGATACGGGTGGGGGCAGCGGTCACCGGGATCATTCGACAACTGCATACGTCGCGGGCTCTGCTAAGGTGGAGTCCCCTTACGGGGACCAGGGGTTCAAATCCCCTCGTCTCCGCACTGAGAAGCCCCGACGAGTCCGCTCGCCGGGGCTTTCGTGTTCTCGCATGCAGGCGGCCCTCCTCACGCCGGCGTCCCCGGCGTCCAGGTCGGGTCGGGGGAGAGCGCGGCGGAGATCTTCCGGCTCGCCGTGCCGAGCTGCCGGGCCTGCGCCGGGGTCAGGGTGTCGAAGACGACGCGGCGGATGAGGGCCTGGTGCGCGGGAGTCGACTCCTCGACCTTCCGGTGGCCGGCGTCCGTGAGGATGCCGAGGGTGAAGCGCCCGTCTTCCGCATCGATCTCGCGACGGACCCAGCCTTTCGCCTCCAGGCGGGTGACCGCGCGGGAGAGTCGGGACAGCGTGCTGTTCGCGTAGCCCGCGAGGACACTGAGGCGGAGCGTGCGCTCCGGTGCCGCATCGAGGGCGTAGAGGATGCCGTGCTCGAAGTGGGTCAGTCCGCTGTCGCGCTGCAGTTGCGCGTCGAGGGCCGCGGGGAGCCGTTCGAGCAGTGTCGCGAGTGCCGACCAGACGTCCATCTCTTCGGTGCTCAAGGGGGCGGGGGAGGATGACGACATTCCTCCACCGTAGCGGTCGAGCCGTGCTCTTCGTTTGCTCAGGAAAGTGACTGGAGGCTAGTATGACTTGCTTAGGCAAGTGATGCGGGAGATCCGCGGAAGTGAGAGGGAGACGGATGGAACTGGGGCTGCGCGGCAAGAGGGCGTTCATCAGCGGATCGAGCCAGGGGATCGGATACGCGGTCGCGTCCGCTCTCGCCGCCGAGGGGGTCGATGTCGTGATCAATGGTCGTGACCAGGGACGCGTCGACGCGGCGGTGCGCGTCCTGGCCCTCGCTCATCCGGAGGTGGCCGTGTCCGGGATCGCCGCGGACTTCACCGATCCGTCGCAGGTGGCGCGGCTGACGGAGCGGCTCGGCGACGTCGACATCCTCATCAACAACGTCGGCCTCTTCGGACTCGCCGACTTCGCGGACGTCGCCGACGAGGACTGGGCGCGCTACTTCGAGGTGAACGTGATGAGCGGCGTGCGTCTCTCCCGCTCCCTCCTGCCGGGGATGCGGGAACGGGGCTGGGGGCGCATCGTCTTCGTCAGCAGCGAGTCCGGCGTCAACGTCCCGGCCGACATGGTGCACTACGGCGTGACGAAGGCCGCGATGATCGCGCTCGGGAACGGGATGGCCAAACTCACCCGCGGCACCGGCGTGACGGTCAACACCGTCCTGGGCGGGCCGACCTACTCGGAGGGGGTCGCGGCGAGCGTCGCCGCGGTCGCCGAGGCCCGGTCCGTCTCCGAGGAGGTGATGAAGGAGGCGATCATCGGACAGAATGCGACCACACTGCTGGGGCGCTTCCTCGATCCGGCCGAAGTCGCCGACCTCGTCGTCTACCTCTCCAGCGTCCGCGCATCGGCGACGAACGGCGCCGCGCTGCGGGCGGACGGCGGGGTGCTGACCGCGATGCTGTGAGCGCGGCCGGGCGAGTCGCCGGGGCGCACACGTTCGGGTATCCTCGCGGGCATGCCTGAACCGACCCAGACCCCGCAGCGCGAGGCCTTCGGCTCGCGGAACGTGTTCATCCTCTCGGCGATCGGCTCCGCCGTGGGTCTCGGGAACATCTGGCGCTTCCCCTACGTCGCCTACGAAGGCGGCGGCGGTGCGTTCCTCATTCCGTACCTGTGCGCGCTGCTGACCGCCGGCATCCCGCTGCTCTTCCTCGATTACGCGATCGGCCACCGGTTCCGGGGCTCCGCGCCCCTCGCATTCCGACGCCTGCACCGGGCCGCCGAACCGCTGGGCTGGTGGCAGGTGCTGATCTGCGTCGTCATCGCGGTGTACTACGCCGTGATCGTCGCGTGGGCGGGCATGTACACCTGGTTCTCCGCGCAGCTCACCTGGGGTGCGGGCAACGAGAACGACTTCTTCTTCGTCGACTTCCTGAAGTCCGCCGACGTCGCGGAGGTGGGCCTGTCCGGCGAGTTCGTGCCGCAGGTGGGCCTGCCGCTGATCGCGGTGTGGCTGATCGTCATCATCATCATGGCGCTCGGCGTCAAGCGCGGCATCGGTCGCGCCAACATGATCCTGATGCCTCTGCTCACCCTCATGTTCGCGGTGCTCGTCGTGCAGGCCCTCTTCCTCCCTGGCGCCCTGGACGGTCTGAACGCGTTCTTCACGCCGAACTGGGAGGCGCTCGCCGACCCTGCCGTGTGGGCCTCCGCCTACGGGCACATCTTCTTCTCGCTGTCCGTCGCGTTCGGGATCATGGTGACGTACGCGTCCTACCTCAAGCGCAAGACCGACCTCACCGGCTCCGGTCTCGTGGTCGCGTTCGCCAACTCCGGCTTCGAGATCCTCGCCGGCATCGGCGTGTTCGCCGCCCTCGGGTTCATGGCCCAGGCGCAGGGCACGGATGTCTCCGGCGTCGCGACCTCGGGCATCGGTCTCGCGTTCGTCGCCTTCCCCACGATCGTGTCGCAGGCGACCGGCGGGTCGATCATCGGCGTGCTGTTCTTCGGTGCCCTCGTCTTCGCGGGGGTGACCTCCCTCATCTCGATCCTCGAGGTGATCGTGGCCGCCCTGCAGGACAAGCTCGGGTGGGGACGGGTGCGCACCACCCTCATCGTCTCCATCCCGCTCGCCGTCATCTCGATGGCCCTGTTCTCCACCACCACCGCGCTGTCGGTGCTCGACACCACCGACGCCTTCGTCAACGCCTTCGGCATCATGGCGGTCGCCCTCGTCGCGGTGATCGTGGTGGCGTGGGTGCTGCACAGGCTGCCGCAGCTGCAGGAGCACCTCAACCGGCGATCCAGCTTCCGGGTCGGGCTGATCTGGCGCCTGCTCGTGGGTGTGCTGGCCCCGCTCGTGCTCGGTTACCTGCTGATCACGGAACTCCTGACGAAGATCGCCGAGCCGTACAGCGGCTACCCTGGCTGGTTCCTCGGGGTGTTCGGCTGGGGCATGGTCATCGCGCTGGTGGTCGGCGGAGTGCTGCTGTCGCTGGTGCCGTGGAGCAGGCGCTCGCGCGCCAAGGACGACGTCGGGTACGACGACTTCCTCGACCAGGAGGAGTACGCCGCCGACCCGGAGACGACGAGCATCGCCGTCCCGGCGGCGCAGACGAAGGGAGCGGGAGCATGACCACCACCGCGATCGTCATGATGATCATCGCCATGGTCACGGTGTGGGGCGGCCTCATCGCCGCCGTCGTGAACCTCGCCCGCCATCCCGAGGTGGAGGACGCCGAGCCGGCGGTCCCGGTCGAGCTTTGATCCCCGGCCCGATCGCATCGGACCACGACGATCGGGTGCAGGCGGGGACTGCGGCGAAACGATGGTGGGGAAAGGAGGGCCCCCGTGATCGGCACGCTCAACGCCCTGGTCGACCTCGTCGACGCGGACCACGGTCAGGAGATCGACGTCGCCGCGTTCGCCCATGCGCACGGCACCACCGAGTACCACCTGCGACGGATGTTCTCGGCGCTGGCCGGGATGCCGTTGACCGAGTATGTGCGGCGTCGTCGGATGACGCTCGCCGGCGCGGAGCTCGCCGCCGGCGCGCCGAGTCTGCTCGATGTCGCCGTTCGGCACGGCTACAGCTCGACCGAGGCGTTCGCCCGGGCGTTCCGCGCCGTGCACGGCATCGGGCCGGCGGACGCGCGTCGGCACGGGGGTCCTCTCCGCACACAACCCACGCTCCGGTTCCGCCTGAGCGTCGAAGGGAGCGCCCCGATGGATGTCACCATCACCCACCGCCCCGCGTTCGTCCTCGTCGGCCATGCCGCGGAGGTCCCGCTGATCCACGTCGGCGTCAATCCGCACATCCAGGCGCACATCGCCGGCATCCCGCCGGAGGAGCACGCCCGACTCAAAGCCCTCGGGAACGAGGAGCCCGCGGGCATCCTCGCCGTGACCGCCGACATCGATCCGGATGCCCCGGAGGGGACGCCGCTGACGTACCTGCACGGGGTGGCCGTGCGCGCCGACACCGCGGTTCCCGACGACCTCGACGCCCTGCGCGTGGCGGAGGGCACCTGGGCCGTGTTCGGCGCGAGCGGACCCTTCCCCGAGACCCTGCAGAATCTGTGGGCGGCGACGGCGACCGAGTGGTTCCCGTCGAACCCATGGCGGCTGCGGCCCGGGCCCTCGATCGTCCGCTACCGGGAGTTCACCGGCGACACGGCCTCCTGCGAGCTCTGGCTCCCCGTCGAGCAGAGCTGACCGCCCATCGGGTCGGGCCTCTGGGGCTCGACCCGATGTCGGTGCCCGGTGGCACACTGACCGCACGACGTACCGAGAGGCGGGCCATGACGGCGATCGATCCCAAGAACACGCTCGACGCGTATCAGGCGAAGCGGGGTGCCTTCCGTGTCCTCGAGGTGCCACCGCTGGCCTATCTGATGATCAACGGCGCCGGAGATCCGAACACCGCTCCGGCCTTCTTCGATGCGGTCGCGGCGCTCTACCCGCTGGCGTACACCCTCAAGTTCGCCAGTCGCGCCGAGCTCGGCATCGATCAGGTCGTGATGCCCCTGGAAGGCCTGTGGCATGCGCCCGACATGGCGTCGTTCACCACCCGGCGCGACAAGTCGACCTGGCTCTGGACGCTCATGATCATGGTGGGCGATCACGTCACTCCCGCCCTGTTCGACCGCGCGGTCGAGACGGTCGCGGCGAAGAGCGCGAAGAAGGGGGAAGAGCTTCCGGCGCTGGCCGCCGTCCGGCGGGAGGTCCTCGACGAGGGCCTCTGCGTGCAGACATTGCACATCGGGCCGTTCGACGATGAAGGACCCGTGCTCGAGGAGCTGCACGAGCGCTTCGTCCCGGAGAACGGGGTGCAGATGCGCGGACGGCACCACGAGATCTACCTCAGCGACCGTCGTCGGACGGCTCCGGAGAGGCTGCGCACCATCCTGCGGCAGCCCGTCGAACGGATCACCTGAGCGCTGTCGCACCGGGGGTCCGGAAAGCAACCCCCTGATCGGGACGCGCCGCGGCGGATACTCTTCGAGCATGAGCACCGTCAAGCATGCGGCGCGCGTGGCGAAGGACTCCACCGCGTTCCGGCGGACCGCCCGCGCGGGATTCGTGGTCCTCGGCATCATCCACATCATCATCGGCGCGATCGCCATCACGATCGCGGCCGGCGGGTCGGGGGACGCCGACCAGGACGGCGCGATGGAGCAGGTGCGCAACAACCCCATCGGCGGACTGCTGCTGCTCGCGATCGCCGTGGGCCTCTTCGCGCTCGCCGTGTGGCAGGTGGCGAGCGGGTTCCTGGCCGCCGACCCCGCCGAGACGAAGAAGTGGGGCAAGCGCCTCAAGCTCTTCGGGATCTCGGGCACCTACCTGGTGATCGCCGGCCTCGCACTCGTCTACGCGGTGGGCGGCCGCGCGGAGTCCTCCGACGCGTCGAAGACCCTGAGCCAGGTGGTCCTCGCCGCACCGGGCGGGGTGGCCCTGCTCGTGGTGATCGGCCTCAGCGTCATCGGTGTCGGCATCGGCTTCATCATCGGCGGGATCATGCGCTCCTTCCGCAAGCTCATCGACGTGCCGACCGGAGCCGCCCGCGCCGGCGTGATGGCGCTCGGCGTCGTGGGCTACATCGGCAAGGGCATCGCGGTGGGGGTCACCGGCGTGCTGTTCGTGGTGGCGGCCGTGACGCAGGACCCGGAACGCGCCGCGGGTCTCGACGCCGCTCTGCACAGCCTCCTCAGTCTGCCGTTCGGCCGGCTCATCCTCGGTGCGGTCGGCGTCGGCTTCGCGCTGTACGGCGCCTTCTGCATCGCCCGCGCCCGCCTCGCCCGCATGTCATAGTCCTTCCGCGCCTCCGCCGGGCCCCGGTCGGCCGGAAGATGGGAGACTGGAACGATGAGCGCTTCTCCCGGAGTCGACGTGATCACCCCGCTGACCGAGACCGAGGTGCAGCGGATCCGCGAGGACTTCCCGATCCTGCACACCCGCGTCCACGGGCACCCGCTGGCGTACCTCGACTCGGGGGCGACCTCGCAGCGTCCGGAGTCCGTGCTCGACGCCGAACGCCGCTTCGCCACCACGATGAACGCGGCCGTCCACCGCGGTGCCCACACGCTGGCCGCCGAGGCGACCGAGCTCTTCGAAGACGCCCGCAGCACCCTCGCCCGGTTCGTCGGCGCCGATGACGACGAGATCGTCTGGACCTCGAACGCCACCGAAGCGGTCAACCTCGTCGCCTACTCCCTCTCCAACGCCTCCCTCGGCCGGGGTGGCGCCGCGGCCGAGCCTCTCCGGCTCCGCGAAGGGGACGAGATCGTCACCACCGAGATGGAGCACCACGCCAACCTCATCCCCTGGCAGGAGCTCGCCGCGCGCACCGGGGCCACGCTCCGGGTCATCCCGCTCGACGACGACGGGGCCCTCCGTCTGGATGCGGCCGCGGAGATCATCTCGGAGCGCACGAAGCTCGTGGCCTTCACCCACGTGTCGAACGTTCTGGGCGTGATCAACCCCGTCGAGACCCTCGTCGCGCTGGCCAGGGAGGTCGGCGCCCTCACCCTGCTCGACGCCTGCCAGTCGGCTCCGCACCTCCCGCTGGACCTGCACGCGCTCGGCGTCGACTTCGCGGTCCTCTCCGGCCACAAGATGCTCGGCCCCACCGGCATCGGCGCGCTCTACGGCCGTCGCGAGGTCCTCACCGCGATGCCCCCGTTCCTCACGGGCGGCTCCATGATCACGACGGTGACCACGACCGCGGCCGAATACCTGCCGCCACCGCAGCGCTTCGAAGCGGGCACGCAGCGGGTGTCCCAGGCGATCGCGCTCGCCGCTGCCGTCGACTACCTCTCCGCGGTCGGGATGGATCGCATCGCCGCGCACGAGGCCGCGTTCGGGCAGCGTCTGGTCGAAGGGCTCGGGGCGATCGACGGCGTGCGCGTCCTGGGCGCGGGCATCGAGCTGCCGCGCGTCGGCCTCGCGAGCTTCGACGTGGCCGGGATCCATTCGCACGACGTCGGGCAGTTCCTCGACGACCAGGGCATCGCGGTGCGCGTCGGTCACCACTGCGCGCAGCCCCTGCACCGTCGGCTGGGTGTGACCTCGTCGACGAGGGCGAGCACCTACCTGTACACCACCGCGTCCGAGGTGGACGCCGTCATCGAGGCGGTCGCCGGAGCGATCGCGTTCTTCGGGAGGGGCGCATGAGCGACCTGCAGAGCCTGTACCAGGAGCTGATCCTCGACCACTCGCGCACGCCGCACGGCTTCGGGCTCCGCGAGGAGATCCCGGCCCAGTCACATCAGCTCAACCCGACCTGCGGCGACGAGATCACGCTGCAGGTGCATCGCAGCGCCGACGGCGGCGTGGAGGCGATCGCGTGGGAGGGACACGGGTGCGCCATCTCCCAGGCCTCCGCGTCCCTGCTTGCCGAGCTCGCCGAGGGCCTCACCGTGGACGAGCTCGAGGTGCGCATCGCTGCCTTCCGCGAGGCGATGCGCTCCCGCGGCACGATCGAGCCGGACGAGGAACTGCTCGGCGATGCCGCGGCGCTCGGGGGAGTCTCGCGGTACGTGGCGCGCGTGAAGTGCGCCATGCTCGCCTGGGTGGCGGCGGAGGACGCGCTCACGCGCCTCTGACCGCGTTCGCCTCCCTCCTCGACGGGAATAGCATCCGCCGGCAGGCGTTGGCCCGAGCATGACAACTCTCGGAATCATCGGAGCAGGCAACATCGGCAGCCAGGTCGCGCGTGTGGCCGTGGCCAACGGCTATGACGTCGTGATCGCGAACTCGAGAGGGCCGGAGACCTTGGCCGATCTCGTCGCAGAGCTCGGGCCGCGCGCGAAGGCGGCGACGGCGGAGGAGGCGGCCGCCGCGGCCGACGTGGCCGTGGTGACGGTGCCGCTGCACGCGATCGATCAGCTTCCCGCCGCGCAGCTCGCCGGGAAGATCGTGCTGGACACGAACAACTACTACTTCGAGCGCGACGGGCACATCGAGGCCCTCGACAAGGGCGAGACCACCACGTCCGAGCTCGTGCAGGCGCAGCTCCCGGACTCGAAGATCGCCAAGGCGTTCAACCACATCTACGCCGCCGAGATCACCACCGACGGCACGCCGGCCGGTACGCCGAACCGTCGCGCGCTGGCCACGGCCGGGGACGACGCAGAGGCCGTGGCCTTCGTCACCCGCTTCTACGACGAGGCCGGTTTCGACACGGTCAACGTCGGCCCGCTCAGCGAGTCGTGGCGAGTCGAGCGTGACCGTCCGGCGTACGTCATCCGGCAGAACGCGGAAGAGCTGGCGGCGAACGTCGCGCGGGCGAACCGTCTGCCCTGACGCGGCGCGCGCCCCGGTCTGGGATACCAAACTTGGCCAATCCCGGGCCGGGGTGCGACAATGCCCGGATGGCGGGGGCTGTGGGGGTAAGCGGGGAACTCGAGTCGGTCAGGGTCACGAGGATCCTCCGGGATGACATCGTGCTGGGTCGGCGCGCGCCCGGTTCCCGGCTCGTGGAGCGGGATATCGCCGCCGAGCTGAATGTGTCCCGACTCCCGGTGCGGGAAGCCATCCGCACGCTGGTCGCGGAGGGCGTGGTCGTCGCACGGCCCCGGACGTGGGCCGTGGTGCGGGAGTTCACCCATGACGACATCCGCAACTTCGCGGAGGTGCGCGAGGCGATCGAGACCCTCATCTTCGTGTTCGCGGCCGAGCGCCACGACGCGAAAGGGCTCGCCCGGCTGCGCGAGGCGTACGAGCGCGAAGTCGCCGCGGCCCGGGCCGGCGACGCGGAGACCGCCCGGACGGCGGCCGCGGCGTTCCATGAGATCGCCGTCGACCTGGCGGGCAACGAGATGCTCGGCGAGCTCATCGCCGTGTTCCTGACGCGCCTGCGCTGGCTGTTCGGACAGCACGACGATCTGGAGGCGATGGCGGAGGAGCACCGCGTCATCCTCGAGGCCGTCCGCGCGCGCGATGTCGAGGCGCTGCGACGGATCGTGCCCGCGCACCTGGCGAGCGGGCACTCCGCGGCCGAACGGCGGCTGGCGCAGACGGCGACCACCTGAGCCGTCCGTCGGGAGAACGACCCCCGGACGCGCCGCGAGCGGTTGTATCCTTGTCCGGTCGGAGTCGGTCCGGTCTGTTCGCGCTGTCCTGGGGAGCGAGATGCGAAGTCTTGCTGTCGTCGTCGGGGGGATCCTCCTGCTCGGAGGTGCTGCGCTCCTGGTGGTGGCCGATCAGGAGCGCGCCGCCGGTGTCGCCGCCGTGAAGGCGGAGATCGCGCGGATCGAGCAGGTGCTCGCGGAGTCGCAGGCCGAGAACCTCGAACTGGCGGAGCGTCTCACCGCTCTGCGATCGCGCATCGCGGAGCAGGACGCCGAGCTGAACGACACGACGGGCTTCCTGCCGTGAGGCGCCGGGTGCTCGCGGTGACGGTGTCGGCGGCCGTGCTCGTCGCGGCGGCTGCCGTCGCACGATCCGACGCACTGGACCAGGAGCGCGCCGAGGCGGTGGCCGAGCTCTCCGTGCTGGCCGACCAGTCCTACGACGCCGCACAGCGCACCGACCACCTGTCCGGCGCCGTGGCGCAGGCCGAGCAGGACGCGGAGGATCGGGCTGCCGTGCTGGCGGTGCGGCCGGCATTCCTGGAGGAGCTCTCGACACTGGCCGCCGTCCTCCAGGGTGCGGACGGCAAGGTCGACACGGCGGCGCACCTCGCGTCCGCCCGGTCCGCCCAGGAGACCGTGCGCGCCGAGCGCCATGACCCGGACACCGTGGTCGCGGCGACCGCGACGGTGGAGGCGCTCACGCAGAAGGTCGGCACCGAGGTCGCCGGCTGGCAGGCGTCGCAGAGTGCCGGCCCCGGCGGGCCCGCATGGACGTCGAGCGGGCCGGACGGCTACGCGCGGGTGCGCGCCGCCCTCGACAGGGTCGGCGGCGGGGGCGTGGGGCTGTACGAGTCGTCATCGTGCGCGGGCGGCACGGCACCGGCCTGCGCCAACAGCAACGGGTACATCAAGTATCGCGCCGACATCACCGGGTGGAGTGACGGACGCCTGAACTGGGCGATGGCGCATGAGCTGGCCCACATCTACCAGTTCCGCGTCTGGGGCTCCCTCACCTCCTCGGGCGCGTACGGAGCGATGTTCGGTGGCGACCCGGAGTTCCTCGCCAACTGCATGGCCGTGGTCCGCGGCTTCCCGGGGGCGGTGGGCTGCTCCGGCGAGCAGCAGGCCTGGGCCTCGGGGATCTGGGTCGGCGTCGTCGGCTGAGCCGCAGTCCGAGTCGATGTCGGAGGTCTCCGGCATCCTGATCGGAGCCGTTCCGGCCGAGACTGCGCGGCATCGATACCGGTACGCTCGAGAGAAGGAGGTGCGGGTGGGACGGACTGCGGATGCCATCGCCGAAGGCGTCGCGATCGCGACGGCCGCTGCGCGCCTCGCCGTGAAGAATCACATCCTCATCGGCACCATCGCGGAGGACGGCGTCTTCGACCTCGACAAGTACGTCGAGGATGCGAGGGCTGCCCTCGGGGCGATGGCCGAGGAGTCGGAGGAGGCCGCCGCCACGGTCACCGCCCTGCGCAAGCGCGCCCGCGGCCGGCATTCCGATCCGGTCGGCACGCACGACTACCGTGACCGCGATGTGCGCAATCTCCGGCGACGAGCCAAGCAGTCGCTCGGCGTCGCGCAGCGTCTGCGCGAGATGATGGACGACCGTGCCCAGCTGGAGAGCATCGTCGAGGAGGCGCGCGCGGCGGCCTGGGCCGACGTGCGGCACAACCTCGACCGCCGGCTGCGCGTCGAGGGCATGCGACCGGATCAGGACCCGGACTACGCGCGCATGCGGGAGGCGCGCATGCAGGCGCTGCGCCTTGTCGATCTCCAGGCGCTCTCGTCGCAGCAGCGGGCCAAGGACAAACGGCGGAAGAAGCAGGAGAAGGCGGCCGCGAAGGGGGAGTGAGGCCTCGTTTCGCTTTCCGGTCTCGTCTGTTGTAGGCTGGTCGTCGGCCCGCTGAGCGGTAAAACACCGCGGGTCCTGCGCCTCTAGCTCAATGGATAGAGCATCTGACTACGGATCAGAAGGTTGGGGGTTCGAGTCCCTCGAGGCGCACACTGTGTTGAGACAGTACGAGAACCCCCGTCGCGGAAGCGGCGGGGGTTCTCGCTGTTCCGGGGTGAGTGCTCCGGTCAGAGCAGGCTGGTGATCGCCGGGTCGCGCTCGGCGAGGTCGGCCGCCGTGGCCATGATGGCGGTGCGCATCGCGGCCACCGCGACCGCGGGGGTGACGTCGGAGCGATGGGCGAGACTGATCGTCCGCGACATCGCCGGGTGGGCGAGGCGCGCCGACCGCAGCGCGGGGCGTTCGTAGAGCACCATCGCCGGGACCACCGCGACCCCGACGCCCCGTTCGACGAAGCGGAGCACCGCATCCATCTCCGCACCCTCCAGTGCGAGGGTCGGGGTGAGGTCGGCGGCGCGGAAAGCGGCGTCCATCGCGGCCCGCAGCTCATAGCTCTCGTCGAACTGGATGAGCGGGAGGGTGGCGAGGTGGGCGAGGCTCACGGACGGGCCGTGGGTGACCGGAGGTGCGGCCGCCGACGAGATCACCACGAGCTCCTCGGCGAGGAGCGGAACGTGCGTGAGGCTGACCCCCGCGGGCACCGGTCCCTCGGACTGGGTGACGAGGGCGATGTCGACCGCCCCGACCGCGAGCTGCTCCACGAGCAGCCTTGAGCCGCCCTCGGTGAGGTGCAGATCGATGCCGGGGTGTGTGGCATGGAACGAGCTGAGGGCCTCCGCCACGAGGCTGATGCAGAGCGTGGGAGGCGCGCCGAGGCGCACGCGGCCGCGGCGGAGTCCGGCGAGTTCGGCCACCTCGTCGCGGATGGCGTCGGCCTCGGCGAGCATGCGCTGCGCATGGGGGAGGACCGTCTCGCCGGCGGCCGTCAAGGCGATGTGACCGCGAGCGCGATGGAACAGCTCGGCGCCGAGTTCCCGCTCGAGGGTCGAGATCTGACGGCTCAGCGAGGGCTGCGCGAGGTGGAGGTGCTCGGACGCGCGGGTGAAATGGCCGAGGCGGGCGACTTCGACGAACCCGCGGAGCTGCTCGAGGTTCATATCCATAGCGTACCCGCATGGTTTCCAGACGAACTATGCATTGGAGTTATTAGGATCGCCTAACTAGCGTCGAGAGCATGAATGCACCCGAACGACAGATCTCCACCACGGTCCTCGTGATCGGCACCGGAGGCTCCGGGCTCCGCGCCGCGATCGAGGTCGCCGAACACGGCGTCGATGTGCTCGCCGTCGGCAAGCGCCCCCGGCAGGACGCCCACACGTCGCTCGCGGCGGGCGGCATCAACGCGGCCCTCGGCACGATGGACGCCGAGGACAGCTGGCAGCAGCACGCGGCGGACACGATCAAGGAGAGCTACCTCCTCGCCAACCCCCACACCGTCCAGATCGTCACCCAGGGCGCCGAACGCGGCATCCGCGACCTCGAGCGCTGGGGCATGGACTTCGCCCGCGAAGGGGACGGCCGCATCTCGCAGCGTTTCTTCGGCGCGCACACCTACCGCCGCACCGCCTTCGCCGGCGACTACACGGGCCTCGAGATCCAGCGGACGCTGGTCGCCCGTGCCGAGCAACTCGACGTCCCCATCCTCGACAACGTCTACATCACGCGCCTGCTCGTGCGCGACAACGTCGTCTTCGGCGCCTACGGCTTCGATCAGGCGGACGGCACGCGCTACCTCATCCATGCGGACGCCGTGATCCTCGCCGCCGGGGGACACAACCGCATCTGGCGCCGCACGTCGTCGCGTCGCGACGAGAACACCGGAGACTCCTTCCGGCTCGCCGTCGAGGCGGGGGCGCGACTTCGCGATCCGGAGCTGGTGCAGTTCCATCCGTCCGGCATCATCGAGCCCGAGAACGCCGCCGGTACGCTCATCTCCGAGGCCGCGCGCGGGGAGGGCGGCGTCCTCCGCAACGCCCTGGGCGAGCGGTTCATGGCGAAGTACGACCCCGAGCGGATGGAGCTGTCGACGCGGGACCGGGTCGCGCTCGCCGCCTACACCGAGATCCAGGAAGGGCGCGGCACCGCGAACGGCGGCGTCTGGCTCGATGTGTCGCACCTGCCCCGCGAGACCATCATGACCCGGCTTCCGCGCGTCTATCAGACGATGATGGAGCTGCAGATGCTCGACATCACGGCGGACCCGATCGAGATCGCGCCGACCGCGCACTACTCGATGGGCGGCGTGTGGGTGCGGCCGGACGACCACCAGACCGACGTCGACGGGCTGTACGCGATCGGGGAGGCGTCGAGCGGACTCCACGGCGCGAACCGTCTCGGGGGCAACTCCCTCATCGAGCTGCTCGTCTACGGCCGGATCGTCGGTCAGGCCGCCATGGCCCACGCCGCGGGACTCGACGCCCAGCGCCGGTCGGCCGATGCGGTCGCCGCCGCCCGTGCCGAGATCGACGACCTCCTCGCCGCGGAGGGGCGCGAGAACGTGCGGGCTCTGCAGCGCGCGATCCGCAACCTCATGACGGAGTACGCCGGTGTGGTGCGGTCGGAGGACGGGCTGAACGCCGGCCTCGCCGACCTCGACATGATCGAGGGGCGGATGGAGGACATCGGCATCCACCCGGACATCGCCGGGTTCCAGGACCTCGCGCACGCGTTCGACCTCAAGGCCTCCGCGCTCGCCGCCCGGGCCACGCTGGAGGCGGCGCGGGAGCGGCGGGAGACCCGCGGATGCCACAACCGCAGCGACTTCCCGGACACCGATCCCACGCTGCGGGTGAACCTCGTCTGGTCGCCGACCGCCGGCGTGACCCGCGAGGAGATCCCCGCGATCCCCGGCGAGATCGCCGAGCTCATGCGCGACGTCGACACGACCGGCAAGCTCGTCGAGTAGTCCGCCGAGACCCCGGTTTCGCGTCGAGACCCCGCCCTGCACGCATCAGCAGGGCGGGGTCTCGACGATAGTGCGGGGTCTCGGGGCGGGGGTCAGTCGACGCCGAGGCCGACCGCCTCGTGGTCAGGCTCCGGGTCGTCGCGCTTCGGGGCCTTCGGCTCCTCGCCCGGGGCCTTCTCGGTGCTGGGCTCCTCCAGCTCCTCGGTGCTGGGGACCTCGGCCGGGTCCGCGTCCTCGGGGGAGTCCGCCTGCTCCGGCGTCGTCGCCTCGCCCTCCGTGGTGTCGGAGGCCGGGGTCGGGGTGGGGGTCTGCGCCTCAGGCGAGAGGTCGTCGTTCGCGGTCGGTTCGGGAGTGCTGTCGGTCATGATCGTCCCTTTCTGCGATGTCGTGCGCTCAGCCTGCCTCCGATTCTCCGGGAGATGAAGGGCCTTGACGCGGACCCGCCGGCCGCGCGGTTAATCGCGGTGAACCGGAATCCCGAACTCGGCGTAGCCTGGAGGGGTGACTGCGTACGTCTCGGCCTTCGACCTCTTCTCCATCGGCGTCGGCCCGTCCAGCTCGCACACCGTCGGACCCATGCGCGCCGCGCTCGACTTCGCGCGGCAGCTGACCGCATCCGGGGAACTGGACCGTGTCGGCCGCGTCGAGTGCACGCTGTACGGTTCGCTCGGCGCCACCGGGATCGGCCACGGCACCCCGGATGCGGTCGTCGCGGGGCTTCGCGGTCTCGCTCCCGAGACGTGCGATCCGGCGGCCGTCCGTGCGGCGTGGTCCGCGTATCCGGAGGGGGAGCCGCTGCGGATCGACGGCGCCCATGCGGTGCCGTTCCAGAAGGACGACATCGTGTTCGCGCCCCGCACCCGCCTTCCCGGCCACCCGAACGCCATGACGCTCATCGCCCGTGATGCCGACGGGACCACCCTGTTCGAGCAGACGTACTACTCGATCGGCGGCGGGTTCATCCGGCGCGAGGGGGAGGAGGCGCACCTCTCGACCGGTGCCTTCCCGCATCCCTACGTCGATGCCGCCTCGCTGCTCGCCCTCTGCGATGAGCACGGCCTGTCCATCGCGGAGGTCGCCCGCCGCAATGAGACGGCACTGCGCAGCGAGGAGGAGGTCGCCGCCGGCCTCGATGCGATCTGGGACGCGATGGCGGGCTGCGTGGACGCCGGGCTCCACGCCGAGGGCGTCCTTCCGGGCATGCTGCAGGTGAAGCGCCGTGCGGGCACGATCCGCGCGCAGCTCGAGGCGGTCGAAGCCGACGGGCACCGGGAGCTCCCCGGCGAGTGGCTCGGGGCTTTCGCGCTCGCGGTGAACGAGGAGAACGCGGCGGGTGGCCGCGTCGTGACGGCACCCACCAACGGCGCGGCGGGCATCCTCCCGGCGGTGGCGATGTACTGGTGGCGCTTCCTCGCCGACTCGGGTCTCGGCGCCGGGAACGCGGTGACGCCGTACGGGGAGCTCGTCGGCAGCGCGCTGCTCGGGTTCGACGGGGCTCCGCCGTCGCCTCCCGCACTCGACGGCGAGGACGCGGAGATCGCGGAGGCCAACCGCCGCCGGGGTATCCGCAGGTTCCTGCTGACGGCCACCGCGCTCGGTTCGCTGTTCAAGGCCAACGCCTCGATCTCCGGCGCCGAAGGCGGGTGCCAGGCCGAGGTCGGCTCCGCGTGCGCGATGGCCGCGGGCGGGCTCACCGCGGTGATGGGCGGCACGAACCGGCAGATCGAGAACGCCGCGGAGATCGCGATGGAGCACCACCTCGGCCTCACGTGCGACCCGATCGGCGGACTCGTGCAGATCCCGTGCATCGAGCGCAACGCGATCGCCGCCTCCACCGCCGTCACCGCCGCCCGCCTCGCGCTCCGCGGCGACGGGAGCCACTACGTCTCGCTGGATGCCGTCGTCGAGACGATGCGCCAGACGGGCCTCGACATGTCGACGAAGTACAAGGAGACCAGCGAGGGTGGTCTGGCGGTGAACGTCATCGAGTGCTGACCTCGCCGACCCACCCCCTTTCGCGCGCTCCGGCCCGTTGCGTGCGCACGGAGGGGGGTGGCAGGCACACAGAGGGGTGGGTCGACGGAGGAGGGAGAGGCACATGCGGCAGCAGCCGGTCGTCGCGGTGCGGCCGAACGAGGAGGCGCCGATCCCGGACGGGACGTGGCCGACGAACATCCCCGCGGTGGCCCAGGTGCTGCGCGAGGGACTCGATCTCGGGCCGGGAGTGACCTTCCTCGTCGGTGAGAACGGCAGCGGGAAGTCCACCCTCGTCGAGGGCATCGCGATCGCGTACGGTCTCTCCCCGGAAGGCGGGTCCCGCCAGGCGCAGCACCGGACGCGGCCGAGCGAGTCGCCGCTGTCGGACTGGCTGCGCCTCCAGCGCGGCGTCGGGGCGCACCGCTGGGGGTTCTTCCTCCGGGCGGAGACGATGCACTCGTTCTACACGTATCTCGAGGAGAACCCCTCCCTGCGCGGCGATGTGCCCTTCCATGAGATGAGCCACGGGGAGTCGTTCCTCGCCCTGCTCGACAGCCGCTTCGATGATCCGGGCTTCTACTGCCTGGACGAGCCGGAGGCCGCGCTGTCGTTCCACTCGACTCTCACGCTGATCGCCGTGCTGCAGCGCATCGCCGACGAGGGCGGCCAGGTGCTGTGCGCCACGCACTCGCCGGTGCTCGCGGCGCTTCCGGGTGCCGCCATCCTGGAGGTCGGGGAGTGGGGACTCCGCCCGTCCGCCTGGGAGGACCTCGAGATCGTGCACCACTGGCGCTCGTTCCTCGGGCAGCCGCAGCGGTATCTCCGGCACCTGCTCGGTGAGCGAGGATCCGCGGAGCCGTAGGCTGACGGGCATGACCGAGCAGAAGGCGCCGAGACGACGCGGGCGCCCGCGCGGCGGCACCGACTCCCGCGAGCGCATCGTGTCCGCCGCCGTCGACGAGTTCGGCGCGCAGGGGTATGACGGCGCGACGGTGCGGTCGATCGCCGCCCGCGCCGGGGTCGACTCCGCGCTCGTCCACCACTACTTCGGCACCAAGGCCGACCTGTTCGCCGAGGCCGCCGGAATACCGCTGCGCCCCGACCTCGACGTCCCCGAGATCCTCGCGGGGCCGAAGGACGAAGCGGGGGCCCGGCTCGTCCGCTATGTGCTCGACGCGTTCGAGAAGCCCGACGTGCGCCGCCGCGGCGTGCTGCTCCTGCGCACGGCGATCGGGAGCAGACTGACGACGCCCCTCCTCGCCGGCTTCCTCTCCCGCGAACTGCTCTCCCGTGTGGCGCGCCGCCTCGACGTGGGGGACGCCGACCTCCGTGCCGCCCTCGTCGCGTCGCAGATCGCCGGCATGCTCATCGGCCGCTACGTCCTGCAGCTTCCCGCGCTCGCCGGCGCCTCCGTCGATGAGCTCGTCCGCCGCGTCGGCCCCACCGTCCAGCGCTACCTCTTCGACTGACCCGCGCCGAGGCGGTCACAGCTTCGGAGATCTCGCCCGCCGCGCCCGACGGCACGGGCCGGCGGCGGCGTGTCGATCCGGCGCTCCGAAGCTGTGCCCACCCGAGAGGCGTTGACGCCCGACGAGGCGAGGCGCATAATTCATCGCATGATGAATAATGCGGCCGTCGAGATCACGCAGCTCCGCGTGCGGCGTGGGGCCGTGTCCGTGTTCGACGGCATCGATCTCGCCGTGCCGCGTGGCCAGATCACGGGTCTCCTCGGCCCCTCAGGGTGCGGCAAGACCACGCTCATGCGGTCGATCGTCGGTGTGCAGCGGATCGCCTCCGGTGACGTGACCGTTCTCGGCGAGCCGGGCGGGTCCCGCCGGCTCCGGCACCGTGTCGCGTACGGCACGCAGGGCGCCTCGGTCTACGGCGATCTCAGCGTGCGGCAGAATCTCGCCTACTTCGCCGCGCTCCTGAAGGCGCCGAAGGGCGACGTCGACCGGGTCATCCAGGAGGTCGGTCTCGACGCGCAGGCGACACAGCTCGTCGATGCGCTGAGCGGCGGCCAGGCAACGCGGGTGTCGCTCGCGACGGCCCTGATCGGCTCCCCGGAGCTCATCGTGCTGGACGAGCCGACCGTCGGACTCGACCCCGTGCTGCGCGCGGAGCTCTGGACCCTGTTCCGCCGGCTGGCCGACCGGGGCGTCACGCTCATCGTGTCGAGTCACGTGATGGACGAGGCGGTGCGCTGCGACCGGCTGCTGCTGATGCGGGAGGGGAGGATCATCGCCGACACGACGCCGTCCGCACTGCTCGCCGACACCGGAACGACCGACGCCGAGGCCGCGTTCCTGGCGCTGATCGAACGGGACAGGGCCGCCGGCACCGCGACCACCAGGCGCGCACGCCGAGAAGCCCAGGAACGCCAGGAGGAGGACGGGACATGAACGGCCGCCGGCTGTTCGCGACCGCCGGCCGCGTGCTCACGCAGCTCCGACACGACCCGCGGTCCATCGCCCTGATGCTCATCGCCCCGAGCCTGCTCGTCGGTCTCTTCGCCTGGCTGTTCAGCGAGCAGGACGGTGTGTTCGATCAGTTCGGCGGTGCCATTCTGGCGTTGTTCCCGTTCATCGTGATGTTCCTCATCACGTCGATCACCACCCTGCGGGAGCGTCGTTCCGGCACGCTTGAACGGCTGATGACCACGCCGCTCGAGAAGGCCGACTTCATCCTCGGCTACGCGCTCGCGTTCGGGTTGATGGCTCTGCTGCAGGCGGTGATCACGGTCTCGTTCGCGGTCGGGGTGTGCGGGCTCGACGTGGACGGGCCGCTGTGGCAGCTGGGTCTCGTCGCGGTGGTCGATGCCCTGCTCGGCACGGCGCTGGGGCTCCTGGCGAGCGCGTTCGCCCAGACCGAGTTCCAGGCGGTGCAGTTCATGCCGTTGCTGGTGTTCCCGCAGATCATCCTCGGCGGTCTGTTCATGCCGCGGGACCAGATGCCCGACGTGCTGTACGCCATCTCCGACTGGCTGCCGCTGAGCTACGCGATCGACACGATCAACGCGGTCGCGGCGGGGGACGACGGTGGGGACGTGTTCGGTCCGCTGCTCATCGTCGTGGCCTTCGCCGTCGGCGCTCTGGTGCTGGCCGCGCTCACGCTGCGGCGGCGCACACGCTGAGCCGGAGTCTTGGCCTGGGTCAGCGCGCGGCGCGGTTCTTGGTGTGCTTCGTCGGCACGGCGGCCCACGGGTCCTCGGGCCACGGGTGCCGGGGGTAGCGGCCGCGCATCTCGGCGCGTACCTGGGCGTAGGGGCCCGACCAGAACGAGGCGAGGTCGTCGGTGACCGCGAGCGGCCGCCCCGCCGGGGACAGCAGATGGAAGAGCACGGGGACGCGGCCGTCCACGAGCCGGGGAGTCTCCGCCCAGCCGAAGCACTCCTGCAGCTTCACCGCCACGACGGGCCGTGCGGTCGCGTCGCCGTCGGGCTCCGGGTAGGTGATGCGTACACGGGAGCCGCTGGGCACCTCGAGCCGCTCCGGGACGAGCGCATCGAGGTGCACGGCCTCGGGCCAGGGCAGCAGACGACGAAGGGCGGATGACAGATCCAGCCGACTCGCGGGCGTGCCGGAGGCGAGAGCGTCGAGCTCCGGTGCCAGCCACACGTCGAGCGATGCGAGCAGACCCGCGTCCGACACATCGGGCCAGGGGTCTCCGAGCTCACGTCGCAGTAGCGCGAGTCGGCGGCGCAGGGCCTCCGCCCCGTCGGACCACGTGAACATGCCGAGGCCATCGCGTCGGAGTGCTCGGCCTACGGCATCCCGGCCTTCCGAGGCCGACGGGCGCACCGGCACCGATGAGCGCACGATCGCACCGATCCGGTGTTCGCGGCGGGCCTGCACCCGACCTCCGACGAACTCGGCCTCGACGCGGTCGGTCATCAGAGGGCCCGACGCACGCTCCATCTGCTCCTCGGTGAGGGCCGCTGCGGCGCGGATGACCGCACCGGAGCCGGCTGCCGTCCGGGACGAGGCTCGGGCGACGTCGGCCACGGCGAGCCATTCCGACGCGGCCAGGGCGCCGCTGACACCGGCCCGGGTGCCGGACGCCAGCAGGAACGTCGCTCCCGATCCCGAGTGCTCGGCGCGGTGGGCGACGCGCTCGGGGAAGGCCAGCGCAATCACGAGACCGACGCCGTCGAGACCGGCGCGGGTGTCCGGTGCCGGAGCGACCAGGCGTTCCAGACGGCGAGCGTCCTCGCGCCACCGCCGGGCCTCGGCCGTGCTCCCTCCGCGCAACGCGACGAGAGCGCGGGCGACATCGGCGTCCGAGATGCGCTGGTCCCCGCCGAGAAGCGCCACGACCTCGGCGGCGAGCCGGCTCCCCACCGCGGGGCTGCCGTCCCGCAGCGCTCTGGCCAACCGGGGATCGGTGGGGATTCGTGCCAGCGCACGGCCTTCTGCCGTGGCGCGCCCGCCGTCGTCGATCGCTCCGAGACCGCGGAGCACCGTGACGGCATCGGCCAGGCTGTCGGCTCGCAGCGGTTCGATCATGCGCAGGCCGGCGCCGCCCGGGGCGCCCCAGCAGGCGAGCAGGAGGGTGGCGTCGGTGAGGTCTGCCGTGGCGATCTCCGGCGACGGCCGCGCAGGAGCGGCAGCATAGGTGCGCTCGTCCACACAGCGGATGACGCTGCCGGGGCCCTGTCGAGTGGCGCGTCCGGCTCGCTGCACGCACGAGGAACGGGAGGCGGCGGTGGTGACCAGACCGGTCATCCCGCGGGCGGCGTCGCGCTGCGGCTGCCGGGCCAGGCAGCTGTCCACGACCAGCCGCACACCCGGCACCGTGAGAGACGACTCGGCGAGGGAGGTGGCGACGATGATGCGGGGCCGGGCTTCCGACGCACGACCGCGGATCACGGCGTCCTGCTCCGCTGGCGGGATCTGGCCGTGCAGTTCCCGGACGTCGAAGGCGCTGTTCCGGTCGCGGACTCGTCGCGCGATCTCCGCCACTTCGCGCGCGCCGGGGGCGAACACGAGCACATCCGCTTCGGGATCATTCCGGACGAGCTCGGCGGCGGCGGTGGCGGTGACACTCGCGACGTGGTCGAGGAAGCCCCGGGTGACTCCGCGTTCGTCGAGGCGGGGCGCGGAACCCGGTGCCCAGCGCTCGGTGAGGGGGAAAGCCGGGACGTCGTGGTCGACGATCGGCGCGGGAGACTCCTCGGTGCCGATGACCGCGGCGATCCGGTCGGCGTCGAGGGTCGCGGACATCGCGATGACGACGAGGTCATCTCGCAGCTCGCGCACCTCGGAGAGCAGGCCGAGGAGAAGGTCGGTCTCGAGGGCACGCTCATGCACCTCGTCGATGATGACCGCGCTCACGCCGTCGAGTCCGGGGTCGTCGAGCATCCGTCGCAGGAGCACGCCAGCGGTGACGAACTCGACCCTCGTGTCCGGCCCGACAGTGCGCTCGCCGCGGACGGTGAAGCCCACCCGGGAGCCGAGGGGTGTGCCGTCGAGCTGTGCGAGTCGGCGAGCGGCCGCGCGCGCGGCGATCCGGCGCGGCTGGGTGACGATCACGCGTCCGGTGCGGCGTGAGGCGAGGAGCGGCGGGACGAGCGTGGTCTTGCCCGTACCTGGCGGCGCGGTCACGACCACGGATCCGCTCGTGTCGAGGGCGGTGGAGAGGTCGTCGAGGGCGCCCGCGAAAGACAGACCGGCGCCGATGGCGGTGAGGTCGAAGGCGGCGCGGGTCACCCTTCCAGTCTGCCCGGTCATGAGACAGCGGATGCCGCGACCCGATCGGCCGCGGCATCCGCTGTCGTACGCTGCCTACTCCGCGGCGGGAGCGGGCGGCGCGGGCGGCGGTGGAGTGGTCGGCGCGGGCGTACGCGGCGCCGGGGCGGGCGCGGACGCTTCGGCGACTCCCGCTCCGAAACCGCGGCCGACGGCCTGTCCCTGGATGATGCCGGCGAGGTCGAGGCCGGTCGCGGAGTGCACGCTGTCGAAGACCGAACGCAGGGCCTTCGCGCTGTCGGCACCGACGACGTTGGACGCGCCGTCCTCGCCGGATCCGCCGACGATCGAGACGCTGCCGATCGCGGCGTAGCCCTTCGCGAACTCGGACATGATCGAGGGCAGCACCTCCAGCACGCGCTGCGAGAGGAACGCGTCCTGGTTGGAGGCGATGGCTTTGGCCTCAGCCTCGACGGCGGCGGCACGGGCCTCACCCTCGGCGCGGATCGCCTCGGCCTCGGCGTTGGCGCGCAGGCGACGGGCTTCGGCTTCCGCCTCCGCCTGGGCGCGCAGC